>JAFTKV010000024.1 GCA_017453085.1 Clostridia bacterium | reverse complement strand
TGCGGGTTGCGGCAAGCAGGACCCCAACGCCCCCAGCGGTTTTATCACCGCCTCCAACGACTGTGTAGAGTATCATCTCTACGTCCCCGACACCTGGATCGTGGACACCGCCGAAGACAGCATGATGATCTCTGCGCGCGCCAGCGATACGGTTGCCACCAATATCTCTATGATCGCTTACACCAACGATCAGTACGAGGTCAAAAAGGATGAAAAGGGCAACAGCATCTCCCCCGTCCCCGACTATTTTGCAGACTACAAGACCGATTTGGAAAAAATCTTCGATCGGGATAAGGAAGGAAACACCACCTTCAAACTGAACGAGGATCTGTCCGGTAAGACCCGTCTCGTCGGCGGCGAAGGCGAAGGCAGCACCGCCACCGGCTACACCTACGTCTACACCGGCGCAGTAGGCGGAACCGAGCTGATGTACATGCAGGTCATCATCTATCGGAAGGAAACCTTCTATTTGTTCACCTACACCTCGGTCCCCGGACAGTACGACCAATATATCGACGACGTGGAAGATATCCTCGCCCACATCGAATTCCCCGAAGCATGACGGCCACCCCCACTCCCGCGATCTATCTGGACAACAGCGCCACCACTCCCTTGTGTGACGAAGCGATAGAAGCGATCCAAAACGCCGTTATCGGCTACGGCAATCCTTCCTCCCTCCACGGGATGGGACAGGCAGCCCGCAAAGCCGTTGAGGAAGCACGCAAGCGTCTTCTGTCTGCGTTGGACGTTCGCCTGCCCGCCACCCGCAAGGTGATCTTCACCTCCTGCGGCACCGAGGCCAACAATCTGGCGATCTTCGGCGTGTTGCGCGCCAAAAAATTCCGCTTTCTCCCTCGCATCATCACTACCGACAGCGAGCATCCCTCGATTCTGGAGCCCCTCGCTCAGCTGGAGCACCGGGGCGAGGCAGAGGTGATCCGCCTTTCCACTAAGGGCGGCAAGCTTGACCTTGCCCAGCTGGACGCTGCTCTCAACGAGCGTACCGTTCTGCTTTCCATTATGCTGGTGAACAACGAGACCGGTGCCGTTTACGACGTGGCCTCCGCTTTCCGACTTGCAAAGCGGAAAATCCCCTCAATCATCACCCACACCGACCTGACCCAAGGCTTTCTGAAAGTGCTCCCCCGCGGCGGCTACGACAAGCTGGGGGCCGATCTGATCACCCTCAGCGGGCACAAGATCCACGCTCCCAAGGGCGTGGGTGCGCTGATCGCATCTGCCGATCTGCTGAAGTCCAAACGGCTGATCCCCTATTTGTACGGAGGCGGGCAGGAGGACGGCCTGCGCTCGGGCACAGAGAACGTGATGGGCATCACCGCGCTGGGCGCCGCCGCAAAAGCCGGCAAAGCCACCGCTGCTGCCGATCTCGCCCGTATGGTCGATCTGCGGGAGCTGTTCCTGCAAGCTCTGCCTGAAACGGTGCGGGCCAATACGCCTACAGGGGAGACCGCTCCTCACATTATCAGCATCACCCTTCCCCGCATCAAAAGCCAATCCGCGCTGAACGCACTTTCCGCCAATGGAATCTGCGTGTCCAGCGGCTCCGCCTGCTCCTCCCACGGAGGACACGGCAGCTACGTTCTGCTGGCCTTCGGACTCTCTCCCGAGGAAGCAGACTGCACTCTGCGGGTCAGCCTGTCCCGCTACACCACCGATCAAGAGCTTCTGTTCGCCGCCCGGGCGATCTGTGAGGTTTGCGATACATTGATTCAAATGAAATAGAAAGAGGTTTATTCATGAAACTTAAGCTCCTTGCCCTGTTCCTTGCAATCGTCACACTCCTCCCCTTTGCCGTCGGATGCGCAAACGGTGCTACCGACGTTACCACTGCACCCGCAACCTCTACCACCGATGCGCCGAAGGAAGAAGAACCCGAGGTTCGCACCACCGAATTTGCAGAGCCTGCCCGCGAGCTGATGCATCAGATCATCGACGATTACTGGATCTCCCGCAGCAAGCAGCTTCGTGAGGAGTACAAGCAGAGCAACGCATCCTTCGTTTGGAGCTACGCCTCCTTCCTGGAATCCCTTGCCGAGACCTATCGTCTCTTCCCCGATGACGCAACCATCGCCAAAACCTACAAGTCCGCGCTGGAAGGTCTGGAGGCTTACGCCGTAACCGCGTCCATCACCTCCCCCTCCGGCAGACACAAGGTCACCTACTATAACGCCAGCAGAGGCGGACAGGGCGACTACTATTACGACGACGACGCATGGATCTGCATCCAGTTTTTGAACGCCTACGAGCTATCGGGCGACGCTCAGTATCTGCAAAAGGCCGAGGAGACCCTGGAATTCCTGTGGACCGGCTGGGACGACGTCCTGGGCGGCGGTATCTATTGGGATAAATCCTACGGCGGCAAGAACACCTGTGCCAACGGTCCTATCGCCATCTCTTACCTGTGGGCATATCAGCTGACCCAGAAGGCAGAATATCTGGAAAAGGGCAGAATGATCTACGATTGGTGCCGTGAAAAGCTTTTGGAAGGCAGCCTGTACATCGACAGTCTCGGCAAAGACGGTGGTCGTAACGGCTGGAAAGCCGCCTACAACCAGGGCGTTATGATCTACGCAGGTGCACAGCTCTACGAGATCACCGGCGACGAGACCTATCTGAAGCAGGCGCGCATGACTACCAACGCTACCCTTTCGCTGATGTTCACCGGAAGCGGCAGCAAGACTAAGATGAACGATAACCCCATCTACAAGTCCTGGTGTGTGGGCTGGCTCACCCGTGGCTATCTGAAGTTCTACTCGGTCGACCCCAAGAAGAGCGGCACCGCCATGAAGAAGCTGGAAGCTGTTTTGACCAATACGCTGGAGACCAAGGATAAAAACGGTTATTACGACCCCTATTTCTGCAATCCCAACGCATGGCAGAGCGAGACCCGCACCTGCGTTCTGCAGCCCACCGGTGTCTGCACCGTGTTCAGCCTTGCAGCGTATTACGATCTGATCCTCAAAGTATCCAAATAATTACCCAGTCTCAAGAGAATGCGGTTGCATTCTCTTGAGATTTTTTGTAAAAATTCCAATTCCGTAACAAAAGTCTGCGGATGTTCAAAAAATATTCATAATGATACGATATAATGATGATACTTAGATTTACGATGATGAAAGAGGTAGCTTATGAAAAAGAAACTGATTGCCTGCGTTCTTGCTATTGCATCCCTGCTCCCCCTTGCAACCGCCTGCGCCGATTCGACGGACACGCCCGTTACCGGCACAACCACCGCTGAAACCACCGCCGCAACTACCGTACCCACTCCCGCCGCTCCCCTGCCCTCCGACCAGTACGACTCTCAGTTTGCCGAGCCCTCCTACCGCCTGATGCGGCAGATCATCAAGGATTATTGGCGCACCAGCTTCCTGCGTACCGACATCAACAACTCCGGCGCATCGGTTGTTTGGGGCTTTGCGGGCTTTATGGAAGCAGTTGCAGAAGCGTATCGCCTGTATCCCGAGGACAAGACCATCGAAAAGGCATACCGCAACGCACTGACCAAGGGCATCACCCAATACAAGGTGACCAATGCAAAGATCACTACGCCCGACGGCAATTCCCACACCGTTTCCTACTATAACGCCGGCAAAGGCGGCTCGGGCGACTACTATTATGACGACGACGCATGGATCTGCATCCAGTTTTTGAACGCTTATGAGCTGCTGAAGGATGACCAGTTCCTTGCAGAGGCCGAGGAGACCCTGCAATTCCTGTGGACCGGCTGGGACGACGTTCTGGGCGGCGGCATCTACTGGGACAAGACCTACGGCGGCAAGAACACCTGTGCCAACGGCCCCGTTGCCATCGCTTTCCTGTGGGCATATCAGCTGACTCAAAAGGAAGAATATCTGGAAAAGGGCAGAATGATCTACGATTGGTGCCGCGAAAAGCTGCTGGACGGCGATCTGTACATTGACAGCCTGGGCGTAGACGGCGGTCGTAACAACTGGAAGGCCGCTTACAACCAGGGCACGATGATCTACGCCGGTGCACAGCTGTACGAGATCACCGGCGACGAGACCTATCTCAATCAGGCACGTGCAACCAACAAGGCAACCATCAGCCTGATGTTCACCGGCAGAGGCAATGCCACCAGAATGAACGGCAACCCCATTTACAGATCCTGGTGCATCGGTTGGCTGGCCCGTGGCTTTATGAAGTTCTACTCGGTAGACCCTGAAAAGGACACTACCGCTATGGATAACATGGCAGTTGTGCTGAAGCGCACTCTGAAGACCCAGAACAAGAAGGGCTATTACGATCCCTACTTCTGCACCGGCGATTGGGGCGGCGAATCCACCACCGACGTGCTGCAACCCTGCGGCGTCGCATCCGTCCTGCTGCTGACAACTTACTTCCAGGAATTCATGGAAGGCAAATCCGAATAAACCAATTCACATAAAAGAGCTCGCAAGCGGGCTCTTTTATATTTTTTTCCAAAACCCGAAATCCTTAAAGAAAAATTCACAAATAGGGACTATAATAATAGTATTGCATCCGCTCGACGCAGAAATCCCACTGATGTCTGCCGCAGAAATCCTACGGATGTCTGCCGCAGAAATTCTGCGGACGTGGGAGAGCCGTATGATAAATCCTTCGCTTCCTTCGCGTGAGCAGGTCTGCTGCTTTACCGGTCATCGGGATATTTCGCTCTCCGCTATGCACCGGGTTCTTCCGCAGCTGACAGAAGCGGTCACTTCGCTGCTGGCCAAAGGCGTTACCACCTTTATCGTAGGCGGCGCAAGAGGATTTGATACGCTGGTCGCTATCCAGCTGATCAATCTGCGGCGACATCTTTACCCGAACCTGCGGCTGGTGCTGGCACGCCCCTGCCCCGGTCAGGCAGACCGCTGGACGCCTACCGAGCGATCGCTGTACGAGACCGTCCGCAGAGAAGCCGATCTGGATATCCTTCTTGCCGATCACTACTACAACGGATGTATGCATAACCGCAACGCCTTTATGGTGGAGCACAGCAGCCATCTGATCGCTTACGTCAACCGTACCACGGGCGGCTCCTATCAGACCTTGACGCTGGCGCGCAGACAGGGGCTTGCCATTCAAAACCTTGCCGACGACGGCACTCTACTCTCCTTCCCCGAGCAGCAGGGGCTGTTCGACGGGATCTGATCTACCATGGAACAAGAACTGCTCTGGCTGCGGGAAAAATATCCCGCAGAAGCGGACTTTGCGGCCGCACTCGCCCGTTATCGGGCAGGTGAACCCTTGGCATATCTGCTGGGGGAGCAATATTTCTGGCGGTATCGCTTTACCGTCACCCCCGACGTGCTGATCCCTCGCCCGGATACCGAGCGGCTGGTGGAAACGGCACTTTCCCTCCTGCCAAGCAACGGCAGATTTGCCGATCTGTGCACCGGCAGCGGCGCTATCGTCCTGTCGATCCTGGCCGACCGTCCCGATCTGACTGCAGATGCGCCGGATATCTCTCCCGAAGCACTCGCCGTCGCCCTGCAAAACGCACGCGATTTGCAGGTGGCCGATCGGGTACGCTTTCACTGCGCCGATCTGCTTTCCCAAGATCCTCTGGAGGGCTTGTACGACGCGATCCTCTCTAATCCCCCTTACATCCCTGCCGGGGACATCGCCGATTATCCCTCTCTCGCCTACGAGCCGCAGATCGCGCTGGACGGCGGAGAAGACGGTCTGGATTTTTATCGGGCGATCCTCTCCCGCTTTGCTCACCATTTGAAGGAGGGTGGCTGCTTCCTCTTCGAGATCGGCTACGATCAAGGGGAGCAGATCCGCACCTTAGGCAACGCCCTCGGCTTCGACTGCACCGTGACAAAGGATTACGGCGACAACGACCGCGTGGCAAAGCTCACGAAAAGAACCTGAACGAAGGATGTGATCCACATGAAGGGCTGGCCCCTTTGGAAAGAAGTTTTCAAGTATCATTGGTGTGACGTTTTGCTGGACTTCTTCTACACCCGCGAATACTCTACCCTTCCGGTCAACGACATCTGGCAGGATATCGCCAAGCGTTGGACCTTCGGCTGGGGGCTCTCTATTGGCCTTTCGCTGAACACCCTGCTGTTTCTGTTCGTCTTCTTCCGCTACATTACCGGCTGGTGGCTGCTGCTTCCGCTTGTGCTCTGCATCCTGCTGAGCTTTGCCATCTCCTCGGCCTGCTCCTGTACCTATCTCTATTTTCGTCTGCGGAAATATTACCGTCAAAAGGAAGCCGCAGAAGCCGATCCCGACGGCATCGGCCGCATTGACATTAACTGATCTGTCTGTTTGAAAGGAACTAAGCTATGTTGAATCTTTGTTGTCTCTTCGGCGGCGAATCCACCGAATACGAGGTCTCCCTCAGAAGCGTGACCTCGGTGATCGAAAACGCCGATCCCGCTAAATACACCCTTACCACCGTAGGCATCACCCGCGACGGAAAATGGTATCTCTACAACGGTCCCGTTGCAGCCATAGCCAAGGACGAATGGTGGAAGGACGAGACCTACATCCGCCCCGCAATGATCTCCCCCTCCAAGGGTGACCGCTGCCTCCTGGTATTGGAGGGTACTACTTATCGAAAAATCCCGCTGGACGTGGTCTTCCCCGTCATGCACGGCGCACATTGCGAGGACGGCACCCTGCAGGGTCTGCTGGAGCTGTCGGGCATCCCCTTCGTCGGCCCCGACTGCCGCTCCTCCGCCGTTTGCATAGATAAATTCTCCACCAAAGCAGTGCTGAATAATTTCAAGATCCCTCAGGCGAGGGTAGAATTCGTCACCCGCCGCGAGCTTGCCGAGGAGTTTGACGCCGTTGCCGTCCGCGTTGCTGCGCTGGGCTATCCCGTCTTTGTAAAACCCTCCGCCACCGGCTCGTCCATCGGTGTCAGCAAGGTCCGCACCCCCGATGCGCTGCAGGATGCCATCGCCAACGCTGCTCGGTTCGACGACGTGGTACTGGTGGAAGAGTTCATCGACGGCCGTGAGATCGAGGTAGCCATCATGGGCAACGACGCTCCCGTGGCGTCAGTCTGCGGCGAGATCGATCCCGGTAGCGATTTCTACGACTACGAGACCAAGTACGTCAGTGACACCGCTTCCTATTACATCCCCGCCCGCCTGTCCAACGAAGCGTCTGACGCCATCCGCAAGACTGCCTGCGAAATCTATCGCAGACTGGGCTGTGCGGGACTGTCCCGTGTAGATTTCTTCTACACCGCCGACGGCCGCTATATCTTCAACGAGATCAACACGCTCCCCGGCTTCACCTCTATCAGTATGTATCCCAAGCTGTTCATGGCCTGCGGCATGACCTACGCTGAGGTGATCGACCGTCTGGTAGAGCACGCGCTCGCCCGCTGAGGGGTTATCTACGCTCCCTTCTGAACTCCCATCGAAAGGATGTGGCATACAATGTCCGAAAAAAACGACGCCACCCGTACCGCGGGACGGATCGCTCTCGTCGGCACCGCCCTGATCTTTGCGGTACTCACCGCCGTGCAGACCTATCTCTATCTGACCGGCTATGAATTTGAAAACGATCTGTATCGCCCCGGCGCGCTACCTACCGTTACCGCGATCCTTTGGATCGCTGCCGCCGCAGGTGCGCTTCTGCTAAATCTTCGCCTCCCCGGCAAAACCGTTTGCAGCGAATTTCGGGTCAGATCCACCGTGTATACCGACTTTGCCTCCCTGTTTGGCGCAGCCGCACTGGTCGGAACCGTGTTTCTTCCCTTAGTTTTGAAAAACAGCGGCACCGATCCGCTGGGGAATTTGCTGGCCTCCACTCTGGTCAGCGATCATACCGCCCGCATCATGCTGCTGCTCTCCCTCGTGCTGGGCATTCCCGCCGCAGCACACTTCCTCCTGCGCTTTGCCAAGCATCGAAGCTACCCCCAGAGTGCCTGCGCGCTCCTTTTGTGGGCAGGCTTCTCCGCCCTGCGGGTCTACTTCGATATGCGCTACCTGCTTACCTCTCCCCGACGGATCCTGCATCTGATGGCACTGATCGCCGTTATGCTCTTCCTGATCGCCGAGCTGCGGCTGGCACGGGGCATTGCGACCTACCGATTCTACGCCGTCTCTGCATCAGTCACCCTGGTGATCGCCGGCTGTGACGCGGTCACCGGTCTGATCCTGTGGGCTATGGGATGGATTTCCCTGGGCTCCGAAATCTGCACCTATCTCGTGCTTCTGGCCGTTGCTCTTTACGCCGCTGCCTGCATGGCCTCTCCGTGCACTCGCCCCCAAAAATCCGTCACACCCGCCCCGGCCGTCGCAACAGAAGCTGAGACGGTTACTGCGGATCTTGCCACCGACGAAAGCGAGGCGGCAGAATGAGCTGCTACGAAAAGCTGGCCCCCTTCTACGATCGCCTCAATACCGAAGTGAACTACTCTCTGTGGAGTAATTACTTCATCCGCGCCATGGAAGCCCACGGAATTGCCCCCGGCGAGCTGGTGCTGGATCTGGGCTGCGGAACCGGCAATCTGACCCTGCCCTTGCTGAAAGCGGGTTACGACCTGATCGGTGTGGACATTTCTCCGGAAATGCTGTCCGCCGCACGGGATAAATGCTCCGACGAAGGGTATTTCCCTCTCCTGCTCTGCCAGGACATGACCGAATTTGAGCTGTACGGCACCGTCAAGGCGGCACTTTGCTGTCTGGACAGCTTCAACTACCTTACCGAGGACGGCGAGCTGGAAAAGACCTTCGGTCTGTTGCATAATTACATCGAGCCGGGCGGTCTGCTCTTTTTCGATCTGAACACTCCTCGCAAATTTGCCGAGGTGTACGGCGATGCCTGCTACATTATGGAAGACGACGGCGTATTCTGCGGTTGGGAGAACGATTTCGACCCGGGCACACAGCTTTGCACCTTCCGCCTGACCTTTTTTGAGAAGCAGAAAAACGGTCTGTGGCGCCGCACCGAGGAGGAGCAGACCGAACGCTGCTACTCCGCAGACTACATCCGCTCCACTCTCCAAAACTGCGGATTTAAGCTGCTGGCGCAGCTGGGAGATCTTTCCGGCAAACCCGCAGACGACTCTGACCATCGACATTATTATCTCTGTAAACGTATATAACAAACCGGAGTGCAATGCACTCCGGTTTTCAGTTAGGGGATAGTATCTGCCTGCCGTCCGCGCGCAAGGTCAGGGTCAAAAGCGGATGCTCAAAGCGCAGCGGCAGACCGTCCGCACTGCTGAGATACACCTTGACGTCCCCCGAAAAGGTGAGCACGTTCAGCCCCTCCCCCGCATTCTCCTCCAGATCGGCGGAGAGAAGATCGGCTTCGTCCAGCGCAAACAAACCAAACACCGTCTCGACCGTAGGATTCCCGGCAACCGGGAAGACGGTGTCGGCACAGATGAAGCTGTACGCTCCCGCCGCATCCCGCACGTAACGGCATCCGGTCAGGGTTTCCGGGGACAGAAACAACAGTTCCCGACTCCCGTCGGTGTGCAGACTGATCTGCACCGTATAATCACCGTCCTCCAACGCACAAACACCCGTAAAGACACACTCCTGCTCCTGATAAGAAAGCGTGCCCGCTCCTTCCTTGCCACAGCAGCACAGCAGCACGAGCAGCACTGCTCCCAGCATTGCAGCGATCCATTTTTTCAGTCGCTTCATTCTCCCCCACCTTTTCGATATATTCCCTATACTGTATGCCGATTCGGTTGTCAGAATACCTGTCCCACAGATTTCCTGCTATCCCATCCAAAGGCTTGACAAGCGGAGCGTTTTGTGCTAAACTTATACCGTATCACTCCTATCGGAGTATTGGAAAGGCATTGTTATGAAAATCATTATCGTCGGAAACGGAAAAACCGGTTTCTATCTGGCGGATCAGCTCTCTCGTGACGGTCACGACGTCACCGTAGTGGATAAGGATTCCGCACAGCTGAAAAAAAGTGATAATACCCAGGACGTCATCACCTATAACGGCGATGCGCTGGATGCAGACGTTCTGCGGGAAGCGGACGTCTCCTCTGCCAATTTGCTGATTGCGCTCACCTCCTCCGACCAGACCAATCTGCTCTGCTGTATGCTTGCAAGGGAAATGGGTGCGCCCCATACTATCGCTCGCGTCCGCGATCCTAAACTCCTGCAGGGGCTTTCGGTCATGTGGAATACGCTGGGGCTCTCCCTCTCGGTAAATCCCGAGCTGGAAGCAGCCACCGAAATATCCCGTCAATTGATCCTTCCTGCCGACGTAAAGGTGGACTTTTTCGCCAAGGGACGTGTGGAAATGGTAGAATACACCATTCCCGAGGGCTCTCCCCTTTGCGGCATCCGCCTGCCTCAGCTCACTCAAAAGCTGAAGATGCAGATCCTGGTCTGTGCTGCCGTCCGCGGCGGCGAGGTTCTGATCCCCGACGGCTCCTATACCATTACCGCAGGCGACCGTATCGGTATTGCCGGCAGTCCGTCCGAGATCGCAAAATTCTTCCGACTGATTGATCCTACCCGCAAAAAAGCCAAAACCGTAGTGATCGTAGGCGGCAGTACGGTCAGCTATTATCTTGCCCGTCTGCTCCACGAGAACAATCTGCGGGTCTGTATCGTGGAAAAGGACAAGGAGCGCGCCGAATATCTGGCGGATGTCCTCCCACATGCCAACGTTACCCTGGGCGACGGCTCCGACGAGGAGATGCTCCGGGAAGAAGGTCTGGACGGTGCCGATGCACTGGTGGCGCTCACCGCCATGGACCAGGAGAACATCGTCATCTCCATGAGTGCGCGGGAAAGAGGCGTTGCCAAGGTCATCACCAAGATAGACCACACTCAGCTTTCGGGCATCATTTCCAAGGTGAATATCCGCAACGTAGTCACCCCCCATCTGATCGCAGCGGCACAGGTACAGCGATACGTACGCGCGATGCAATCCTCGCTGGCCAGCAACGTAGAAGCCCTCTCCTCCATCATGGACGGCAAGGCCGAGGCGTTAGAGTTCAAGGTTACCGAAGCCTTCCGCGGCGCGGGTGTCCCGCTGCGAGAGCTGCGCCCCAAGAAGGGCTATCTGATCGCCTGCATCATCCGCAAGCGGCAGACCATCTTCCCTCGCGGCGAGGATTCCATCCACCCCGGCGACAGCGTTATCGTAGTCACCACTCACGTAGGGCTAAACAATCTGGGCGACATCATGGAATAATCGGTATTCCCGTCCATTTTTCAGTATATTCAGAAGAATCCAAGGCGACCATGCAATCATTTGCCTTGGCAGAGGCGCGGAGACATAGTCTTCCACAAGAAAGGATCTGTTGATTTGAATTTTCCTCTGGTTTTTCGGATGGTAGGCTGGGTGCTGGTCGCACTGGCAGCACTTCTGCTGCTCCCGCTGGTCTGTGCGATCTGTTACGGCGAGAGCATCCTCCCTTACCTCTATACCATCCTGATCTCGGGTGCACTGGGCGGACTTGCCGTCTTCCTCATCCGCCCCCGCAAAAAAGCACTTTACGCCCGTGAAGGCTATCTTACCGTTGCCCTCACCTGGATCGTGGTATCCCTGGTGGGTTGCTTGCCCTTCCTGTTCAGCGGTGCGATCCCTCGCTTTGCAGACGCCTTTTTCGAAACGGTGTCCGGCTTTACCACCACCGGCTCCACCGTCCTCTCCAACGTAGAGATCCTGCCAAAAGGCATCCTCTTCTGGCGCAGCTTCACTCACTGGATCGGCGGCATGGGCGTTATCGTCTTCATCATGGCCATCCTTCCCTCGGCAGGCAGCGGATCGGTTCACATTATGAAGGCCGAGGTTCCCGGCACCTCCTTCGGCAAGGTTGCCCCCAAGCTAAAGGTCACCGCCAAGTGGCTCTACTATATCTACATCGCCCTGACAGTTATCATGGTGGGCTTTCTGCTGAGCGGTGGAATGCCGCTGTTCGACTCCCTGGTACACGCATTTGGAACCGCAGGCACCGGCGGCTTCTCGATCTATAATACCGGCATCGGCCATTACGGCAATCTTTATTTCGAGATCGTGATCACCGTGTTCATGCTTTTGTTCGGTGTGAACTTCAACGTGTTCTTCCTTCTTCTGTTGCGGGACTTCAAATCGGTACTGAAAAGCGATGAGCTGTGGACCTATTTCGGTATCGTGGCAGGCTCATCCCTGTTGATCGCAGGCAATATCGTATCTCTCTACAACAATTTTGCCGAAGCACTCCGCTATTCCTCTTTTCAGGTGGCTTCCGTCGTCACTACCACGGGCTATGCTACCGCCGATTACTGTACCTGGCCGATATTCTCCCAGGTGATTTTGGTACTGCTGACCTTCTGCGGTGCCTGTGGAGGCTCCACGGGCGGCGGCTTCAAGATTACCCGTATTCTTCTGATTTTCAAGAAGCTCCATCGGGATCTGCATCGAATGGTGCATCCCCGCTCGGTAAAAGCCATCCGTCTCAACGGCAAACAGGTAGACGAAGCTACGCTAAACGATCTGTCTGCATACACCATGGCATATTTCGCGCTGGCGGCCGTGGGACTTTTGCTGATCTCCCTTGATACCGCCGATTTTTCCACTTCCTTCACCGCTATGGCTACCTGCCTGAACAACGTAGGCCCGGGCATTGGTGCCATCGGACCCACCGGCAACTTCGGATTTTTCTCCGATTTTTCGAAATACGTCCTGTCGGCTCTGATGCTGTTCGGCAGATTGGAGATCTTCCCGCTTCTGCTGACCTTCTGCCCCGTGCTCTATCGAAACAAATAACGAGACCCGCCAAACGGCGGGTTTTTGTTAGAATAAACAAAAAAGAATAGGCTGATTTAGTAAATACAGAGAAAATCTTCGAATAGCCGTTCTATTGGATAATTGATTCTTGACTTTTTTGTGAATGCGATGTATAATATTTATGAATCGGCAGAGTCTCGCAGCGACTTTGCCAAACTATTTGAGGAGGAAAATATGAAAAAACTTCTTGCAACACTTCTTGCAGCTTCTACCGTTCTGTGTATGGCTCCCGCCTTCGCAGTCAGTGCTGCTGAAGAACCCACCCTTGTTGACGGTCTGACTCAGACCTCTTATCACATGGCCGCCAAGACTTCCGCTTGGGGCGAAGCTTATAAGTGGCTGATGGGGCGGGAAAAGGACGAATACTATACCGGCAATGACGGTATGAAGAGATTCGATACCACTCTGCCCGATTTGATGTATTGGTCCTACAAGACCAATGCCGAATCCGCATCTGTAACCGATTTCCAGGTGTCCGGTGACGGTCTGGCAAGAGACACTCTGAAGGCTCCCAACGGTGACAACTATATGCTGAACTGGAAGGGTACCATGACCGCTTCCAAGGACGTAACCTTCACTCTGGTTGCTAATAAGATTGACAACGGCTTCGTATTCGAAATGGACGGCACCCGTTACTACGAATGGTGGGGCTCTTCTCACTACTTCGACAAGGCTGAGGAACGCGTTGTCAGCGATCTGGGCGAAATCACCCTCAAAGCAGGCGAATCCCACGACGTTGAGATTTGGTTCCTTGAGCTCACCGGCGGTGACGCTCTGGCAGTAGGTGCTTACGAAAAGGACACCACCGATTACAAGTCTCTGGGCGATCTGGGCATCACCCTCGACCTGAAGGTTGACTGCTATCATGCAGACGTTGACCGTTGGGGCTCCAATGATCACGTTGATCATCCTTACGTAAACGCATTCCGTAACAACTGCGCTAACCTGAAGGGTACCGGTAATGGCGATCCCTTCACCGGCGGCAACGGCGCACAGTGTATCGAAGACAACTTCAACTTCCATGAAACCTTCGACGCTCTCGTTGCTGCTTCCAAGCAGATCGGCGGCGATGTAATCACTCCCGTCATCAGCACTTGGACTCCTGCTGTCAACGATGAGTCCTACATGAACGTATACAACGGCTTCGTCACCGTTCCCGAGACCGGTTACTACCTGTTCGGCTGCGCTCAGGTTGACAACGGTTTCTATATGGAAATCGACGGCACTACCGTATTCGAGCTGTGGTCCAACGGTACTTGGCAGGACAACGAGGTTGATTCCTGGTATCCCACTCCCATTAAGCTGGAAGCCGGCAAGACCTATCCTCTGTTCGCTGCATTCCTGGAAATGGACGGCGGCAACCTGCTGGAGCCCATCGTGAAGTTCTCTGCTACCGAAGACTTCTCCGCTGCAGAAGCTAAGAACATGAACGACGTTCTGACCTACAAGACCACCGTTCCCACCAACACCGATATGCTGAATCCCGCAGTAGCTGCTCCCATTGTAGCTGACGGCACCGACCTCACCGACAAGGTGAAGATGGACACCGTTAACTGCACCATCGGACAGTGGGGCGACGGCGCTGTTGCCAACATCGTCGACAACGACCTGTCCACCAAGCTGGGGGCTAACGTTCGCGATAACTTCGGTGCTACCATCACTTGGCAGACCACCGAGGCTACCACTGTTACCCACTACAGCATCGTAACCGCTGAAGACGGCATTGTTCATCGTCGTATTCCTACCGGTTGGGCTCTGTCCGGCTCCAATGACGGCGTGAACTACGAAGTAATTGACTACGTTACCCGTGGCATGACCGGTCTGGGCTGCTCTTCCAACCAGGTTGCTACCTACGAAGTAGACGAACCCGCAGCTTACACCTACTACAAGCTGGTAATCAACACCTGCTGGTGGGGCGGCGATGCAGTTTCCTTCGCTGAGCTGGATCTCTACAACTACGTTGAGCCCACTCCCGACACCAACGAGCCTACTACCAACACTCCCGACACTACCGAGCCCGAGACCAACGTTCCCAAGACCGGTGACGCTGTGGTTTACTCCGTAGTAGCAGCAGTTGCAGTTCTGGCTCTGGGCGCTGTTGTTGTTTCCAAGAAGCGCAGAATCACCGAATAATCCCCGAGCTCTGTTGAATTAGCTGCGATCTCCCAATAGAGCTCTTTCAAAAAAAGAATCCCTCCCAACGGAGGGATTCTTTTTGGTTTATTTAACCAAATCAAAGCGATTCATTTTGTATAAAACAGAGAATATCGGTATCAGCGTCATAAATTTATTCAAAAAATATTGACTTTTTTGTGAACATGAGATAAAATATCTGTAAACAGAAATCGTTTCTGCAAAACTATATTCATGGAGGTTTATCTAATGAAAAAAATCATTTGCGCAATGCTCGCACTTCTTACCGTACTGTGCATGGTTCCCATGATGGCAGTATCCGCAAGTGCAGCTCCTGCAATCACCGTAGACGGTGATCTGTCCGATTGGGCAGGCGTTCACACCCTCAGCGTCGTCGGCTCCGGCGAATGGGAAGGCAAGAAGGTTACCATTTACGGCGTTCTGGGCGAAGACGGCCTGTACATGGCAGCTGACGCTTACCACGCAAAGTTCACTACCGATCAGGGTGATTGGTGGATGAACACCAACTTTGAGTTCTTCGTCAACAAGAACGGCAACCGCGACAACCAGTGCTGGGTTTCCGCAAAGGGGTATACGGCTGACAATCCCGTCCCCACTACCAGCCACGAGAAGATGGTTGCCAAGATGACCAACGAAAAGGTTGGCGATTTGTACCACACCACCGTGGAAGTATTTATGGCATACTCCGATTTCGATTTCCTGGCTACCGGCGAGGATGATTTCCTGCGCATCGGCGTAGCCTGGAAGACTATCGGCGACGTTAACAACAACGGCGAGGCAAACGGCGGCGGCAACGACGAATACTGGGTTCCCAAGCTGACTTGGCCCGCTAACGCCGACAAGGCTCACGTTACCGCAAACGGTATCTTCAACCGCAATGGCGAAGCTCTGGAGAACACCGAGGTCGTAGGTGCTAAGGATGCTACCGAGGACGAAGAGGGTTACACCGGCGATACCGTCTGCAAGGACTGCGGCGCAGTTGTTGCAAAGGGCGAATCCATCCCCGTTAAGACTCCCGAGACCGACTCTCCCAAGACCGGTGATGCACTGAACGTAGCACTGGCACTCTCCGTAGTTGCACTGGCTCTGTCCGTATCCCTGGCGTTTAAGAAGCGCACCGTTACCGAATAATTGACCGTCAGATCTACATTGATTGAATCAACATTAGATCTTACACACAACTCTCCTCCAATCGGGGGAGAGTTTTTCATTCTCTAAAAAAGCGATGCGGTATGAGCCGCATCGCTTGAGATAGATGAATTGTGTTATAGATCTTCTGCTCCATGGGGCTTAAAGCCAAGTCCCAGCACCTCGGTAGCAGGAGAGACGATCAGGAATGCGTCGGGATCCTCTGCCTTCACCACGTCGCGGATCTTGGGTGCCAGCTGCTTGCGGGCAACGCAAAAGATGATCCGCTTGGGTACGCCTGTATACCCGCCCTCTCCGTTGAGATAGGTTACGCCCAGATCGACCTCCTCCAATATGCGGTGCGCGATAGCCTCGGGATGATTAGTAACGATATAGAACAGCGTTCCGCCCTCGGTACCGTACAACACCTTATCCAGCACGATGCTGGTCGTCACCAATGCCACCGTAGAATAGAGTGCCGCCTCTACGCTGCCCATTACGGGGATAGTCATGATCACCACGATCGTATCCACACTCATAAACAGCGCGCCTGTCCGCATATGGCGGAATTTCCTGCGCAGAAGCTTTACCAAAATGTCCACGCCACCGGTAGTACCGCCGCTTCGGAAGACGATGCCGATGCCCAGTGCCAATAACCCGCCGCCTGCAACTGCTGCGAGAATGATATTGTCGGTAAAGGGCAGCCAAGGACTGGCCAGTTTACTGATAATATCCACCAAAACCGAGGAAACTACTGTGGTATACACGGTAGACGCCAAAAATGCCTTGCCGAACACCACAAGTCCCACGATCAAAAGCGGAATATTGAGGATCAAGATCCACGCACCGGTGTCCAAAAACGGTGCAACACGACTAATGAG
>JAFTKV010000175.1 GCA_017453085.1 Clostridia bacterium | reverse complement strand
GCGTCGTCGGACAGCTTCTTGGACAGAGGCAGAACCGCCGCCTTGAAGGGAGCCAGAGCGGGGTGAAGGTGGAGCACGGTGCGCACGTCGTTCTTTTCGGCGTCGATCACTTCCTCATCGTAAGCATCGCACAGGAACGCCAGTGCAACGCGGTCTGCGCCCAGAGAAGGCTCAACAACGTAGGGAACGTACTTGGTATTGGTTTCGGGATCGAAGTATTCCATCGACTGACCGCTGGTGTTCTGATGCTGGGTCAGGTCGTAGTCGGTACGGTCTGCAATGCCCCACAGCTCGCCCCATCCGAAGGGGAAGAGGAATTCGATGTCGGTAGTGCCCTTGGAGTAGAAGCACAGCTCTTCGGGAAAGTGGTCACGAAGACGCATATTCTCTTCCTTCATGCCAAGGCTCTTCAGGAAATCACGGCAGTATGCGCGCCAGAATTCGAACCATTCCAGGTCGGTGCCGGGCTTGCAGAAGAACTCCAGCTCCATCTGCTCGAACTCACGGGTACGGAATACAAAGTTACCGGGAGTGATCTCGTTACGGAAGGACTTACCGATCTGGGCAACGCCGAAGGGCAGCTTCTTACGGGTGGTGCGGGCAACGTTGTTGAAGTTTACGAAAATGCCCTGTGCAGTCTCGGGACGCAGATATACGGTGTTGGAGGAATCCTCGGTAACGCCGATAAAGGTCTTAAACATTAGATTGAACTTACGAATGTTGGTAAAGTCGCCGCTGCCGCAGGAAGGGCAGACAATGTGCTTTTCCTTGATGTAGTTCATCATTTCTTCGTCGGACCAGCCTGCAGGATTGTCCTCCAGACCATTCTGGAAGGCGTAGTCCTCGATCAGCTTGTCTGCACGGTGACGGGTGCGGCAGACCTTACAGTCCATCAGAGGGTCGGAAAAGCCGCCCAGATGGCCGGAAGCAACCCAAGTCTGAGGGTTCATAATAATTGCGGAGTCAAGACCTACGTTGTAGGGGGACTCCTGTACGAACTTCTTCCACCAAGCGCGCTTGACGTTGTTCTTGAACTCGACGCCCAGAGGACCGTAATCCCAAGAGTTGGCAAGACCGCCGTAGATCTCGCTGCCTGCGTAGATGAAGCCTCTGTTCTTACAGAGCGCTACGATTTTATCCATTGTTTTTTCGTTGTTGTTCATTGGTACCTCCGATGTATGTTTTACTTATATTGTTTGAATAGATTTTGTGTGGTGGAGCGATCGGGACGGAAGTAAAGCTCGTCGCCCGACGCTATGTATTGACCGATGGCGATAGGCATTTGTACCTGATACTTGCGATAGCTGAAGAACAGATCCTTGTACTCGGTCAACTGTGCCTTGGTGAAATCGGTGTGCAGAACCTTGCTGATCCGCTCGAAATCCGCATAGACCGAATCCTCGTGTGCCGTGTCGGTGATGCGATCCAGAATGGCTTTGCACTGACTCGTCAGCAGACGCACCTCGTTAAGCGGATCGTCGTACTCGGCTTGCATCAGGATCCGATAGAGCTGATTGGAGGTCAGCTTCTTTTCGCCGGCGGTGATGCCCAGCGATTCGATGTCCTCTGGGATCTCTACGGTCAGTCCGCCCAGATTGTCAGCCACGTCCACGTAATCGTCGATGTCCACGTATCCGGTGTAATCCACCTGAATGCCCAGCAGAGCGGAGATGGAGCGCACGAAGTAGTCGCTTCCCAGCCCATACAATTCCTTTTGCGTAAAGTAGTAGGCGGTGTCCAGATCGATCTCCTGGCCGCTGGCAGTCACCAGCAGATTGCGGGGAAGAGCAGTTACCATGACCTGACGGGTGGTGCTGTTGAAGCTGACCAGCGTCAAAAAGACGATAGAGGTATCGTG
Organism: Clostridia bacterium; assembly: GCA_017453085.1. Lineage (GTDB taxonomy): Bacteria > Bacillota > Clostridia > Oscillospirales > CAG-272 > CAKSQF01. Next base: position 2,577 of record JAFTKV010000175.1, on the reverse strand, counting down.
TTCCTTCAGCTCGGCATCGGCCAGCTGATTAAACTGAGATTCCACCGCACCTCCGGGAGACGGACGGTAGACGAACTGATCGGTGCAGACCAGCAGAAGATTCACCGTTCCCCGTGCGTTGACGTCGCCCGTTAAGTCACCGGGAGCGTGATCTGGTTGGACGATTTCTTCTTCGTCGGGGTAAACGATATCCATAACGAATCCGGTAGCGAAGTAAGCGACGGTACCGAATAATACCAGCGACAGTGCCAGTGTGATCAGAAATGTGCGGACGGAATACACAAACATCCTCCTGTCAGAATGGTTCGCAGACAAAAAATCTGCATTCGGATATATTATAAATCATAATTGTGAATTTTTCAATAGAATTTGCGAAAATACTTGAAAAAGTTCTCGGAATGTGGTATACTCAGTAACGAAATCTGTTTCCGTAGCTCAGCCGGATAGAGCGACCGCCTCCTAAGCGGTAGGTCGGGTGTTCGAATCACCTCGGGAACGCCATATCAAATAACCACCGATCACAGTCGGTGGTTATTTTGATAGTTATTCATATTAATCTTTCGCACAAGAATCTTCCGTTACGGCTCCTGTGCTTTACATCCACCCCATTCTACCACGGCAAACCCTTGCCGCACAAAGCTTTGGAAGGTCTGTGGTTGAATGTCTACCGGAGTTTCTGTGGGATAGAATGCCATAAATACACGAAGCAGGCTGTCGGGGGATGGAGTGATATTCAATATCGCACCGTCCGTGTAGGCCGTGGTTTGGAAAGAGATGACGTTGTATGAATTGTCTTGCATGATGGGCAGCCAGTATAGAATAAATTCATTGGCTTCCCGTCGGTTCAAGCCTTGTTGATCCAGTGCCCATTCCAGAAAAGCAGCAGTATCTTCGCCACGCACGCACCAGCCTTCGGAGAAGTCCCAGTCGGCGTTTTGAATGCCCTCCCAGTACAGGGCGTAGTATTCCTTACCGTCAGGAAATACCAACGTACCGTCAGGATAAGCTGTAAAATCCTGCCAACCGTCTATTCCGTGAGGGGGATAGGTGCAAGTCAGATTGCCGTCCAAAGTGATTTTAGCAGAACAAACCATAGAGGTCTCGGGGTACAGATAGATGATAGGCTTAGCGGACAGTGTGAGAGGATGTACCTTTTCCGCAATGATTCGCACATACTGAGAAGTATCACTGGGGCGTTGCGCCACGGAAAACGTTACGTCAATTTCATCTCCTACGCACCATTCATTTGCCTCATCGGTGATGATCCATACAATTTCTCCCCATGTATCGACCATTCGGGGCGTATCCATTTTCAATAACAAGGCATTCGGATCCACTTTGTCGATAATTATACCGTATACGTAATTGAAATCGTCTACTTCTACGATTTCCATTTCATCGGGATCCAGTGGGCGCAGTTCATCGGAGGATATATCCCAGTTGCCTTGACACCCACCACCCCCCATACAAAGCAACAAAGCAAGGAAAACCAAACAGAGTTTTTTCATAACAGAACTCCTTTTCATAGAAAGAAATTATCAGCTAATGAAACGGAGCATTCATTCACTCTTTATCAGATCAATCGGACGGTACATAAACAGAGTGTCCGAACAGATATACAGGTAACCTTCCTCATAGAAGGCGCGGGTCTGTCCGATGGTTCCGGTGGACTCTATCGCCTCCAGCAGGGTCAGCTGACCGTTTTCGTATTGCAGCAAATGATATTCCAGTCCGGTGTTAAAATGCATTATATCCAAACCGATCAGCAGATTCTCCCGATCGATCAGATAGGACTTGTAATTGGTGGAATAGGTTGCATTTTCGACCACGTACGAGCAAACTGAATTCACGCCGCTCTCGGTCTCCTCGTATATCTCGATTTTAACGCCGGAGCCGTTATCGTTCACGCCGATGCCGATCAGATAGCCGTCGCCGAAGCTGATCAGCGAGGTGGAGAAGCCCTCGATAGTGCCGGTGTCCTTATAGGTGATGTTGTTCAAATCGCTCAGATCGAAGAAGAATACTGGATCGGAGAGCGTGACCACTACTGCCGTGCAGACGTATGCGGCGTCGCCGTCAAAACGGACCGATTGCACGGACTCACCATCAGGAGCGAAATCCTTTACCTCAGCCGCCACTTCCCAGCGGGTCAGATCGATGCAGTAGAGACTTGCGTTGAAAGCGGACTCTAGGAAGGTAGCGCTGGTCGTATCACCGTCGGAGTGCTCCTCCCATTTTTGCGTTCTCGTGGTGGTCACTACGCGCAGCATCCCCTGATGCTCATCCATGCTGTACTGATCCTTCACCGTGCCCTCAATGGAAACGGAGCCGGCATAGGTCAGTGTATCGCCGCTATAACGGATACCTGCGATCTCGGTCATACGCTTGGAGGTTCTCATGTCGCCCTCGATGAGGGTGTCGGTGTAGGAGCGAGATGCATAAACCTGCTCACGGGACACGTAAATCTCCTCAGAGTAAGAGAGAAACGCCGCGCTTCCTTTCATCTCGAGAGTGTTCTCGTCCAGCTTGCAAAGCACAGCATACTGCGTGGAGGTCAAGACCTCGGGGGAGACGATG
>JAFTKV010000023.1 GCA_017453085.1 Clostridia bacterium | reverse complement strand
TATTACCTCCGTCCTCACTTGGCAGGTGGAAATTCATAAATTAAATCACGCTTATCTGTTCTGCGGCTCCCGTGGTACCGGTAAGACCACCTGTGCCAAGATCCTTGCTAAAGCGGCCAATTGCCCCAACACGGTGGGCGGAAATCCCTGTAACGCCTGTCCGGTCTGCGAGGAGATCGACAGCGGCCGTTCGGTGGAGGTGCTGGAAATGGACGCCGCCAGCAATACCGGCGTCGATTACATCCGTGACATTCGGGAAGAGGTCATCTTCACGCCTTCCCAAAACGGCACCCGCGTGTATATCATCGACGAGGTGCATATGCTTTCAGAAGGTGCCTTCAACGCTCTGCTGAAAACGCTGGAGGAGCCTCCCGCAGGCGTAATCTTCATTCTGGCAACCACCGAGATGCAGGAGATCCCCGCAACCATCCTGTCCCGCTGCCAGCGATTCGACTTCCGCCGAATTTCGCTGCAGAATATTATGGATCGCCTCACCGCCATTGCAAATGCGGAGGGGATTCAGCTTACCCCCGACGGTGCGCGGCTGATCGCCCGACTGGCGCAAGGCGGTATGCGAGATGCCATCAGTATGCTGGAGCTTTGTGCAGGCGAAGGGAAGACGGTCAACGCAGAGAGCGTGTCCGCCGCTGCAGGCGTGTGCGGCAGAACGCAGGTCTCTGAAGCGGTAACAGCAATTGCGGGTAAGGATTTCAAAAAGCTACTGTCCTTGGTGGCAGCCATGTATCGCTCCTCTATCGATCTGTCGGTCTTTTTCTCGGATCTGATCTCCTATTATCGGGATATGATGGTACAAAAAGCATTGAAGATCACCGCCGCATCGGGGCAGGTTCCCGGTGAGGTGCTGGATTACAGCGACACCGAGCTGCAGGAGCTGATCGAGAACGCCAAAGCGTTCCAGTATCAAACCCTGTTGTATCACGTCAAGCTGCTGGAGGAAGCCTTCCTGTCCATGCACCGCGGCGAGGACAAACGCGTGGTGGCAGAAATGACCCTGCTGCGTCTTTGCTCCGACGTATTCGGTGATTCCCCCGAGGCTATCTCCGCACGAATTGCCGCATTGGAAGAAAAGCTGACTCTGCTGATCGCAGGCGGCACCATTGCTCCCGCAGTGGCATCGGTCGAGACGCGTACACCTTCGCCCGCCCCTCAGCCGACCGCTCCCAAAGCAGAAGCACAGCCTGTAGCAAAACCGAAACAGCCCGTCCCCACCATTGATCCCGACGTGCGGGAGGCATATTACGGCTGGACCGAGCTGGTTGCCCGCTATGAGAAGATCGATCAGGGCGGCGCGCCCTTTCTGAGAGGCGCACAGGTCTTCGTAGACGGCGCAAAGCGTCTCCACGTGGAATTGACCGACTCCTTTGCCAAACGCCTTCTGGACAGCGTATCTGCGGCAGGAAAGCTCCGCGCCATCGCCGCCTCCGAGGGAGACGAGTTTACAGACGTGATCATTGAAGTGGTCAAAGCACAAGCACCTACCAGATCCGCATTTGACGATCTGTTTTAATGAAATACAAAAGAATCAGAAAAGGAAGAACACAACATGAAAGCGAGAATCCCCAAGGAATACGGCGGCGGCCCCAACAATATGCAGGGTATGATCCGTCAGGCACAGAAGATGCAGGAAGAAATGGCAGCTAAGCAGGAAGAGCTGGATGCCAAGGAATACGAGGTGCAGGCAGGCGGCGGAGCCGTCACGGTCACCATCAACGGCAAGAAAGAGATCCTGAACATTGCGATCTCCCCCGAGATCGTGGATCCCGACGATATCGAGACCCTGTCCGACATCCTGGTAGCAGGCGTCAACGAAGCCATCAAGAAGGTGGAAACCACCAACTCCGCCGAGATGGAAAAGATCACCGGTCAGATGAATATGCCCGGTCTGTTCTGATGGCAGATTACATCCTTCCCCTGGAACAGCTCATCGAGCAGTTCGCAAGGCTCCCCGGTGTGGGACGCAAAACGGCCAGCCGTTATGCGCTCTCTCTGATCGATTGGAGCGACGAGTCGGCGCGCACCTTTGCCGAAACGATCCTGTCCGCACGGTCGCGGATCGGCAGATGTAAGATCTGCAACAATCTTTGTGAAGGCGATACCTGTGCGGTCTGCAAGGACACCTCCCGTGATCCCATCATCTGCGTCGTAGAGGACGCCAGAGCGGTGATGAGTCTGGAGCGGGTGCGGGATTACCGTGGACGGTATCACGTGCTGGGCGGCGTTCTGTCGCCTATGAACGGCATCGGCCCCGATCAGCTGGAGATCGCCGGTCTGCTGTCTCGTCTAAACAACGAGGCGATCGAAGAGGTGATCATCGCCACCAATCCTACCGTGGAGGGCGAGGCGACTGCGCTCTATCTGCAGAAGCTTCTGCGGCCGCTGGGAATCAAGGTGACCCGCCTTGCTTACGGTGTGCCGGTTGGAGCAGACCTGGAATATGCCGATGCAGTCACGCTGTTCCGCGCACTGGACGGCAGACGGGAACTGTAAAATCAAATCATAACCACCAGTAAACTGGTGGTTTGACCAGCCCCTAGAAGGGGCAAATACAGGCGTCGCCCCTAAAAGGGGCACAGAAAGTTTGACACCGCATTACAATTACAGGCAGCCGCTCACGTGCGGCTGTCTATTTTTGCCTATTTATTCTTGTTACCCGTAAACGGGTCAGTATATTCCTTTATACTCGCTTGATCAGCGGCATAATCTTCTTCTAACTGATTTCGGATGTATGCTGCAATCACTTTTTTATTCTTACCGACCGTATCTACATAGTAACCACGACACCAAAAATTTCTCGATCCATACTTGTATTTTAAATTTGCATGTCGATCGAAGATCATTAGGCTACTTTTCCCCTTGAGAAATCCCATGAATTGTGCTATACTTAGGTATGGCGGGATACTCACCAGCATGTGGATGTGATCGGGGCACGCCTCTGCCTCTATGATCTCTACTCCTTTTTGCTCGCATAGTTTTCTCAGGATTTCTCCTATATCTTTTTTCAATTGTCCATATATTTCTTTCCTTCTGTACTTGGGGGCAAAGACTATATGGTATTGACACCTGTATTTGCTATGTGCCGTGCTTTTTATCTCGTTATTATCCTTTTTCATTATTAAACCTCCTTTTATTTCTGTAACACAGCGCCAAACCATGTTCATTATACTAGGAGGTTTAATTCTGTGCAATACTCTTTCCTCGGGCTTGCTTTTAGCTCGCCCTTTTTGTTTTTACTAAAGCGGTTTATCGCTCCCCCGGTAGAACCGGGGGTTTATTTTGGGAACCAAAACGAAACGGACAAAGCGTTCAGCTTTGTCCGTTTTTCTCATTCAAAGGAAAGATTGCCTTGTAGCCAATCTACGGTGATACCCGCAAACTCCCGCACCATATAATGAGGTAGCAGGAAGATAACACTGCGGGAGGAAACGTGTCCCACCTCCGATTCCAGATAGCGCCGTGCGATGGCGGAGGCGCGGAAGCAGTGGAACTCGTTGGATACGATCAGCACCGTGGTGTCGGGGGAATCGTCGATCAGCTCGCGGCTGAACCGAATGTTCTCGGCGGTGTCGGTAGAGCAATCCTCGATGAGAATCCGATTGGCGTCGATGCCGCGCTTGATCAGCTCGGTTTCGATGCAGACCGCTTCGCTCATAGGCTCGTCCGAGCCCTGTCCGCCTGATGCAATGGCAATCGTGTTGGGATGAGCCTGCAGATATTCGTAAGCCGCATCAATGCGTCGTTGCAGCTGCAGACTGGGACCGTCCGGATTGACCTTCGCTCCCAGAATGATGATGTAATCGGCATCTTCCTCTTCGGGGACGTCGGAGGGGAATCCGGTGAGAATGGCAACCTCCACTGTACAAAAGAAGAGAAAACACAGCGTCGGAAGGATGGCCAGGCAAACCAATACCCATTTTTTTGTGCGTTGCGCGAAGGCAGCAATCTGCGGAGTCAGGGCGGCAATGGCAAAGCAAGCGGCTGCGGCAATCAGCCAGATGTAGAGGATTGAGGTGCGGATCAGCCCCGCCACGAAGGCGATGAGAACGTAATAGCTTACGCATAAAACGCCCAAAACGGTAAACAAACGTCGCATTCTGCGTTGAAAACGGGTATTACATGGAGCGAGAGAAGAAAAAAATTTTTTGAACATGGTTCGTCCTTATTTAATATTGATCAATTGGGAGTGCCGATCACGATGCCCTCGGTTTCGGCAGGATAGTAAGAAACAGGTTGATTTCCGACCCACAGCTCGCAGTAGCAGGTGATACCGTCGGTATAGCCGGCAGACGCGCCCTGCCAGCCGCCCTTGCCAATCACGGACTCGGAGGTGACGTATGCGCCGACCTCTACCTCGGTGCTGTACAGGCAGTAGTAAACGCTGTACAGACCCCAGCCGTGGTCAACGACGATGGTGTTGCCGCCATATGCGGTGGTGGTCACTGCTACCACCATTCCGTTTCCAATGGACTTGATCTCGGTTCCTGCGTATGCCACGAAGGCAAGACCGTTGGAGCGGAACTGATCCTCCTCCCGATTGGTGTTATGGATGATCTGTCCGTACTGTGCGCGGGCACCCTCGTAGGTGCGGATCACGAACCGGTCCGCATGGAGGGTGGAGGTAACCGGCAGGGATGCCATCAGATCACGGAATGCAGCCAGATTGGCATCGGTACGAACGGCGGTATTGACCTTACCGCTGTAATTGTAGCATTTGATGGTAGAGGAATGGGTAGGCTCGGTGACGTTCAAGGTCAGAGGATACTCCTTGCCCTGACAGGTAACGGTAAAGGTATATTCTCCTGTGCCCGCAGACAGATTGCGGGGGATGGGAACCAATGCCCGCACCAGATCTCCGTCCCGAATAAAGGTAGGCTTGACACCGATAGAGGGAGAAGAGGCAAAGGCCAGATCGGACAGCTCTTCCACAAATTCACCGGACAGCACCACAAATTCGCCCAGTTCCACGGAGGACTCGCCCAGCCAGAAGTTGGCGGTGGGATCGAAGATCGTTTGCACGTCAAAGCAGAAACGGGCGTTGCCGTCATACTTGGCACCCTCCCGTTGCGCCCAATCGGCTTCCAGAGAAAAGTGCAGCAGCGTATCCTTGCGGATCTGCTTTTTCAGCGTAGTGGAGGCGTTGTAGCCGGCCAGACTGCCCTTGTACAGCACCTGCTGGTTGTCGTCGGTGATGATCAAAAGACTGCTGTCGGGAATGCGGCTGGAGGACAGGGTGATGCCCGTGTAGGAAGCCACGTAAGTGGGAACGTCTGGATTTTTACCGGTCAGCTCGTGGGCTTTTCCGCTGTAGGTATAATAGGTCCAGCTCACCGAC
>JAFTKV010000022.1 GCA_017453085.1 Clostridia bacterium | reverse complement strand
TATCGGCAAGGCAGCGTTTCAAATAATCACGCTTCTCCACGATGGTGCCCCACGCCGCCCAGACGGCGGGGTACTTGCCGCTGCGCTCCAGGATCCAGCGGAACGCCAGCATATTCTCCCGATGGAGTGCTTCGTTCAGCTTTTGATCCATATGGTCGGGATTGGTGGCGCGCTGGGCGTAGACGTTGAACATAATGAAAGAATCAAAGCCGTTGCCGCGGGCGATCCGCTCTACCGATTTGAGAGTGTTGTCCAGATCGTCGGGGGCGGCGGTGGAGGGATTGATGCCGATGCAGATCAGCGGATTTTGGCCTACCGTGCCCAGTATGTAACGGTATTCCGAGTAGAAATCGGGGATGTAGAGCCAACGCTCCCGATCGTACTCTGCGCTCTCTGCGCGACGGATGCGGGCGTCCTCGAAGGTGAGGATGTCCACCTTTTGGGTTTCACTTGCAGGAATGTGCATGGCAGACTCCCTCTTACAGCAGATCGTCGAAGAGACGGATGTTCTCGGCAGAGGGCTTCAGCTCGCCCGACTGACACTTCTTGATGATCTCCACGATCCGATCGTTGATGGGTGTCTGCACGCCGTATTTTATACCGAACTCGCAAACCACGCCGTTGATGGCATCCACCTCGCAGGGCTTTCCGTTTTTCAGATCCTGCAGCATGGAGGGCTCGATATTGCGGTGCTTCTTCATGGCGATGGGGATCAGGAAGGTGGCAAAGGCACGCTTGAGTGCGCCCTTGTAATAGAACAGCGCAGTGATGTTCTTGCCCTGCACGGGAGCGAAGGTCGCACCTGCAGCATGACCCACGTCGATGCACTCCTTCATGCAACGGACGGCAACCTTTTTGCCAAACTTGTTCTCGGACACGTCGCCGAACACGCCTCCCACGACGGTGCCCAGCCCCGAGAAGGTAGCGTTGATCAGCAGCTTCGACCAGCGTGCACCGATCAGGTTTTCTTCCTCGTGAACGGGACACATCAGCTCCAGCAAGTCTTTCACTTTTTTCACCTGCGCGTCGGTGATACCCTCCATTTTGCCCATGTGGAAGGAGAGGCTGTCGGGCTCACTGGTGAGGGTGCAAACGCCGGGAGCGGTGAGAGCTGCGCCCCATTCCACTACACATCCCATCGTGTGGGATGCACCCACGATCTCGGCGATGCCCGGCTCAGGGAGTCCGTTCTGGAGGGTGACGATAACGCCGTCATCGGTGAGATAGTCTTTGAGCATTGTGACCACTTCCACATTGTGGAGCTGCTTGGTCATCAGCAGGATCACGTCGTACTGTCCGCTCATCTGATCGGGAGTGAGGGCTTTGACGGGGACGGTCAGCTCTACGGTGCCTGTGATGTGTGCGCCCTTCTCGTTCAGGGCAGCCACGTGGGCTTTGTTGCGATTGATCAGCTCTACGTTGGCGCCGTTTTTCGTCATATATGCGCCCAGCACAGTGCCCAGCGAGCCTGCACCGTAAATCGCACAGCGAGTATTGTTCATAAGAGTCATCCTTTCGGGGAAATTTGTTGATTGATCAGATATAGTATAGCACATATTTCCGCTAAATGCAACAGAAACTTGACAAGAAGGCAAAACCGTGCTACAATAATTTCAAATTATCGAAAGGAGTGTAGAATTTGAAAAGTATTTTACTGAGCATATTGGGCATCATTATTTTCCTTCTCTTACTACCATTGCTTATCGGATGCTTACTGATATTTCTGATGGTTCAACTACTGCTCTTCCCCTTTCGAAATGCAAAACACAAGAAATCCTACTTTTATCGGGATTACGGGTTGAAATACAGTGCGGAGTATTATTGCAGTGATTGGTACACATTTTACAATGCCATTCGTGCAAATGACCTTCCAATCCGATGTATTCCACATTATGACAAAAAAGCGTTACTGTGTTGGATCGATTTTACCTATGACGGGACATTGTTTACTCTCATCTTCCCTGAACTTACATACGACCATGACAACAAAACCTTTACTTTTGCTGATGTGGATGACGCCGATGAGCCAATCAATATACCCATCCAACAATACTCCAAAGAGTTGTTATCCGAATGGAACGCAAAAGTTACCGAGGAGGATCGCTGTCGCGAAGTTATTTATTGGGTGACTGATAGCAATTTTGTTAACAAAGACGATCTTCCAAACGCGATGGAAACTGCCGACTTCTTCTTTTACGCTCCCAAGAACATCGCCGCTTCGCTGGAGAAATTCATCGCTGAGCATTCAATCACAAATCCGCTCTCACGCTGACGCGCAAAGCGGATTTTGTTATGCTTGCTCAAATTGATCGGTTGTTTGCCGTGCAAAAAACAACCGTTGCAGACGAATCTTCAGCTTTGGATAGCCGGAACGCAGCCGTTTTGCCAAAAGCATTACCAAGATGGATGCCGCGACGGAGCAAACGATATAGCAAATCATTTTTGCACCGTCACTCATCCTCTGCGGCAAAAGTGCATTCAGATTCCACGCGAAATAGACGTGATTAAAATACAGCGGCACGCTGAACTTTCCCAGAAACAATACGACGGAATTTTGGTAGATCCCTTGATCGATGCAAATTCTACTGAAGGATAATACGATCGCAATACAGAACAATACACATCCGAAAAAATCGTATTTCGTCCTGCCGTCAACCATATATAAAATGAGGATGATCCAACACGCCCATTTGACTGCGCAGAATAGAATCCGTGCAAACCGACTGAACCGGATTTTCCGAATGCGTTCTACCGCAAAGAAACAAGTTGCACCAAGGCACAGCTCCGCCATGGCTCGCAAATTGCCTTTGTACGTGTACCCCGTCCATACTCCGGGGCCACGCAGATCATTGTAATTCTGAGAGAGCCAACCAAGCAGCAGAAGTGCTCCCAGCGGAAGGACGATTCGTGTCATCATTTCCGGATATTTGCGGATCAACGGATACAGGATGATCATGCACAGCAGCATAGACTGGATATACCATACCACGCTATTCACTGAATTTGTGCCTACCCCCGTACGCTGTACCAGAATCAGCTCAAAAAAGCTGCCGGAAAACAACTCCGCTATTTGCCCCGATGACAGCGAGACAGACACGCACTTCACCAAAAAGCCGATGACAAAGGACAATACGATCTCCGGATAGATGGCAAGCGCTTTTTTGCGAACGAATTGCAGGGTTTCTTGGGCAAGATTTTCAATGGGCACATCTCTCTTTCGCTCCAGACTGTTCATCATCAAATAGCCCGAAACGATAAAGAAAAATTCTACCGCAAACGATCCTCCTATAAAAACGAACGCCCTTCCCGTTAAGTATTCGCTGTGACGAAGCAGGATGATCACGCTGAAGATCGCCCTGAACAGCTCGATTTCGCCTACTTTTTGACTGGATCGACGTATGGCTTTCATCGATTAACCATTGCCCTGCTCATACGGCATGGGCAGCACGATCTGCACGCAAAACATTCCGTGGTCTTCAAAAAAATCGGTCATGCCGTTGTATTTCGCTACCGTTTCTCGGATGATATGCGTGCCAAGTCCCAGATGCTTTCCGCCGCTTTTGGTGGAATGCAGATGCGGATTGACGGCAAGCACCGAAGCGTTTACCGTATTTTTGCAGATCAGCACGCGATTGGAGTGCATCTGCACAAAGTGCAGCTCGATCCGTTTCTCCGTAGCCTCGGAAACTGCATCTACTGCGTTGTCCAGCAAATTCCCTACGATTGATGCCAGATCACGGTCTGCTATATCCGAAAAGTCTCCTACCGAACCGGCAATGACCACCTCCGTATCGGTCAGATTGCAAAGCTTGGAGTTGATCAGATAATCGAGCACGCGATTCTTCGATTGGATCAGATTGCCCATCCGCTCTACGTTCCGCAAAAGACCGTCCAGATAACTCTTGCATTCCTCCGTCTTCCCTTCCTC
>JAFTKV010000174.1 GCA_017453085.1 Clostridia bacterium | reverse complement strand
TGTTGGTGTAATTTTGGTGCAACACTTTATGCGACGATACTCACGATATTCACGATATCGCACGAAAACACACGATAAATCTACGATATCACACGATGTTTTACGATATTCACGTTATCAAACGGTGTTCTTAAAACTCCAAGAGATAATCCCCGCTCCATTTCGGGAGTGCTTCAACAAGACCCGCTTCGGCGGGTCTTGTTTGGTTTCGAGACTCGGAGGCAGCCTCCTACAGACTATATATTCGCGCGACTCCATATGCCAAACGAGTTGCCCCATCCTGTGCGTTCTTGTGATATAACGTATCCGTAGATTTATTTTTATTTATTCCCCATTGTTATTGACAAATCCCAAAATTAGTGTTATAATGGGTTTACTATATTAACAAAGGAGATTTTACCATGAAAAAATTTCTCACCCTGACCCTGGCTGTACTGATGATCGTTTGCTGTGCTTCCTGCGGATCCGATGAAGTGAAGATCACCCACGGTACCGTTGAAGGCAATGTTTACAAGAGCGAATTCACCGGCATCACCTTCACCGCTCCCGACGGCTGGACCTTCCTGTCCGACGAAGAGATTGCAAAGATCTATAACTACGCTGCTGACGAGCTGGTTTCCGATAAGTTCGAAGATGCTGTTGCCAATGCGCAGAGCTTCACCGAAATGATGGCTACTGATGGCACCACCGGCTCCAACATCAATATCGCTTACGAAAGCCTGACCGCTTCCGGCAACACCAAGATGTCCGAGCAGGACTATCTGGATGCCGCTATGGATCAGCTGAAGTCCATGACCACCATGACCGTTGAGCTGGTTGGTACCGAAAGAGTAACCCTCAGTGGTCAGAGCTACCTGCGTGCGCAGCTCAACACCACCGCTTCCGGCATTAATATGTCTCAGTACCTGTACGTTCGCAAGATCAGCAACTACATGGTCGTTACCACCGTTACCATCGTCAAAGGCTACGAGATCGCTGATATCGAGGCAATGTTCTCCTAATTAATCCTGACATCAAAATTCCACACCGTTTGGCGTGGAATTTTTGTTTGGTTTATATTTTTTTGCAAATTTCGATGATCTCTCCATCGGGTCCTTCCACAAAGCAGGCGTGGAGCGTCAGCGGCTCCGGTCTGCCGGGCAGATGTACCACCGAAGGGGCGCGCTGGGTCTTAGCCCCCGCCGCAAGGAGCGTCCGATACGCCGCTTCCACGTCGTCGCAGGTGAGCGCCAGATGGATCCATCTGCCGTTTTGCACGTGCGTGTCTCCGCCGTTGGCAAAGATCTCGATCTTCTGGCCGTTTCCAAGATCCCAAAGGGAGATCCTTCCCTCTCCTTCGCCCCATTCTACCAGAAAGATTGCGCCGAGAGCCTTGTAAAACTCGATCGAGCGTTCGTAATCGCTTGCCTTCAGACCGATATGGTCAAAGGACAATCCGGGTATTTTGTCGTTCATAATAGCCTCCGTCATCGTTGTATCTACCATTATTGTAACATATCTTTCCAAATCCTGCAAGAGGTGAATAAAAACTTTTTCCAGGTCAATACTATCAAAAACGATCAAGGAGACGAACATGAACGAAATTGATTTAGTCAACCGTATGCGACAAAACCTGGAGATGGGGATCGACGGGATCAAAAAAGTGATCCCCTACGCACAAAACGAGGGCTTCAAGGAAGCACTCCACCGCCAGCTGGACGAATATCAGGGCTTCTATCGGGAATCGGATAATCTGCTTGCCAAGCTGCAGGGAGAGCCCAAGGATATTCCCGTGATGGTCAAGATCTCCACCGAGGTGATGTCCACCATGAAAGCAATGGCCTATAAGGAGGACTCCAAGATTGCGGAGGATATGGTTCGCGGAACTGCCACAGGCATTGCCAAGCTGATCCGCCATCAGGGCGAATACGGCGGCAGCAAAAAGGCCGTCAACGATCTTTGCACTCGCATCATTGAAGCGGAGGAGCGCAACTCCGAGGAAATGAAGCAATACCTTTGAAGCAGATGAGCACCCGATCGGAGATATGGAGCAGATCCTGTCTCCGATCTGCTTTTATGTCGGCAGATCGTTTCATTCGCAGGTTCTATAAAAATATCGTCCAAAATGTTGACTTTTCCGCTTTTTTATGGTATAATACGATAATACCACGTTTGTTACTTTTTTGAAAGGAGGGCTACTGATGACGATTGCATACATAGCGATTTTCATACTGTCGCTGCTGCTACCGCCCGCATATTTCTTTTATATGGAGAAGGAGCAGAGAGATCCGTGGCTCTTCGGGCTATTCATTTGCATTTCTCTGACGAATTTGGGTTATCTTCTTCTTTCCATATCCCAAACGGTAGAATTTGCTCTGTTTTCCAACAAACTCGCCTATCTTGGACAAGTATTTGTCATTTTGTGTATGTTCCAGATCATCTCCAGACTGTGCGGCATTCGGCTTCCCAAATGGGTAACCTTAGTCTTGCTCTGCATCGCTGCCCTGATGTTTGCGCTGATCTGCACCACCGGTCATTTGGATTGGTATTATCGCAGCGTTACGCTGTCCCATGCCAACGGCGCTTCCATGCTGGTGAAGGACTACGGTCCGCTTCATCCTGCGTATCTGTATTACGTGCTGGGTTACTTTGCGGCAATGCTGTTTGCGATCATCGTGTCACTTCGAAAACGCCACGACGGCTCTGTAAAGCTGGCAGGCTTGATGCTGGTGGTCGTGATCGGTAATATCGGGATGTGGCTGATTGAAAAATTCATTCCCCTGAATTTTGAATTTCTCTCCATCTCTTATCTGATGAGCGAGTTCATATTTTTCTTCATTTATCTGCTGCTCCAGGATTATATCCGTATTTCCGATCTTCCCTCTCCCGCGCTTGTCCAATCGCAAGCTAAGTCTGCGGTCATCTTCGTTGATTCGTCCCAACGTGCGAATCGCGTTGAATCTATTCTGTCCCGTCTGCCTGAGAATGCCACCCTGTCCGCCCGTCAGATGGACGTGCTGGAAGGCATCCTGGATGGCAAGAGCCGCAAGGAGATCGCTGCGGATCTGCATCTCTCGGAGAACACCGTAAAGATGCACACCTCTGCCCTGTACAAGGTGCTGGGCGTCAACAACAGAGACGACATTTTCGCAATGCTGAGTCCCTAATTCCTTTTCCAATA
>JAFTKV010000173.1 GCA_017453085.1 Clostridia bacterium | reverse complement strand
TGTTTCTTTGTGATGTTGCAGAGGAGTGCGGAGGAGTAGATCCTCCTTTTCGCTCGCCTCGGTGCAGACCGTACGGCCAGGCCGTCGAGGACGTCGGCCCCTACCGGTGTGTGCGAACAGAATGCGCCGACCGTTTCCCCGGTACGGTATGCACCACCGCACCGGTAGGGGCTGGCGCCTCGACAGCCCGTGCAAACGGTTATCGCAACCGTTTTCTCGGTGCGAACCGTTCGACCTCATCCACCGCCTGAAGGGGAAGACTTGAGTATCGTCTGAAGAAAACCCTCCGACGAGATGTCGGAGGGTTTCTGTATGGATGGCTTACGCCAGATTCAGTTTGTTTTCGAGGAGATGACGGGTGATCTGATAGCAGGTAATGGCAAACGCCGTATACAGAACCGCGCTCAGATAGGTGGAGAACAGCATATACGCATCGTAGGATGCAGACAGGAAGGCTACGCTGCAGACCGAGGTGATCACCTGCATGATCAGGCTGACGATCATATCGGCCCCCAGATAAATGCCCGCGCCCAGAAGTGCCTTACACTTGTTGACCACAATACCGCCTACCGTCAGAGACAGGTAGAGCAGTGCCAGCTGAGACAGCAACATTGCCAATGCGTTCAGGCCGTAGCCGATCAGGGCAAACACGGTGGTCAGCTCAGAGGCGAAGACAAGCTCAAAATAGAAGCCCAAATACTCGATAATCTCTGCAACCGACACATCGCCGGTGATGACGATCTGCGGAAGGATGATAATGATCACGTCCACCACGATCACCAGAGAGGAGAGAAGCATCCACACGCTGCCGCTAATCATCTTGGACATCAGATGCTGTCCTGCCGTTGCGGGAAGGGTGAAGGTCAGATACGCCTCGTCGGAGACCGTCTTTTTGTAGTAGTGGATAGCAACCGACAGCAGCACCGCAGATGCCGCCAGGAAGGTGCCCAGGATCACGAAGAAGAGCATCATAATGGATCCCAGCATAGCGATGGCGGCGAATGCGTTTTCGTCGGACTCCATCGTGGAGATCAATACCTGCAAAAGGATGGAGGACAGAACCGCGCCGCCCAGCGAGATCAGCAGCAGCAAGGACGACAGAAATCGCTGCGACCGCAGATCATATTTCACAAGCTTTAGTAACATCTGAACACCTCCCGGAAGAACTGGTCGATGGTCTGTCCCCGCTGCTCCCGCACCGCTGCGGCACGGTCACGGCAGATGACTTTGCCGTTTTTGATGAAGAGGAAGGAGTCCAGCACGTTTTCCACATCGCTGATCAGATGGGTGGAGATCAGGATCGTGCTTTCCCGATCGTAGTTTTTCAAAATGGTATTGAGTATGTAGTCCCGCGCCGCCGGGTCAACGCCTGCGATAGGCTCATCCAGCAGATACAGCTTTGCCCGTCTGGACATGACCAGCACCAGCTGCACCTTTTCACGGGTGCCCTTGGACAGTGTTTTGATCTTGGCATCGGTGGGGACTGCCAGCAGACGGAGCATCTCCTCTGCCCTTGCCCGATCGAAGTCGAAATAGAAGGTGGCGAACAGATTGAGACATTCGTCCACCCGCATGGCAGGAGACAGATAGGTGCGTTCCGGCAGATAGGAGACCGCCGATTTCGTACTTGCGCCAACGCGCATTCCATCTACGGCGATCTCACCGCGGGTAGGGGTGAGTAGTCCGGCAGTCAGCTTCAGCAAGGTCGTCTTGCCGCTGCCGTTGGGACCAAGCAATCCGATGATCTCGCCTTTGGGTAGCATCAGCGACAGATCGTCCAGCGCCAGCGTTCCGCTTTTATAACGCTTGGTCAGGTGACTGCATTGTAAGATCGTTTCCATAAACAGCTCCTTTACACTATGAATTTGAGGCGAATTCACGGCAGCAACCATTCCAGTAAACTGCTGGCATACCGTAATTCTATTTCAATTATAACACGGTATACAAAATCCGTCAACAGCTTTTCTAAAATTTCTGCAAAAAACATATTGCATTTTCAATATGTTTATAGTATAATAATTAGAAGAAAAGATCCGATTGTCCGGATCATTTGCAAGAATATGAACAAACTGTTAATGTTGAGTTTTTTTACAAAAAGCACTTGACAAAATCCTGACGATGTTGCATAATTATACACAGTTTTTGAATATTTATCCATTTGGAGGTTTATCATGAAAAAAGAAGATATCAAAAAAGTAGTGCTCGCCTATTCCGGCGGTTTGGATACATCCATCATCATTCCGTGGCTTAAGGAAAACTACAACAACTGCGAGGTCATCGCCGTTTCCGCTGACGTTGGTCAGGGCACCGAGCTGGACGGTCTGGAGGAAAAGGCCATCAAGACCGGCGCATCCAAGCTCTACGTGCTGGATCTGAAGAAGGAGTTCATCGAGGACTTCATCTACCCCACTATGCAGGCAGGCGCCGTTTACGAGGGCGACTATCTGCTGGGTACTTCCTTTGCACGTCCCATCATCGCACAGAAGATCGTTGAGATCGCTCTGAAAGAGGGCGCTGACGCCATCGCTCACGGCTGCACCGGTAAGGGCAACGACCAGGTTCGTTTCGAGCTGACCATCAAGGCCTTCGCTCCCGAGATGGCGATCATCGCTCCCTGGCGTGAGTGGACCATCAAGTCCCGTGAGGAAGAGATCGACTACGCAGAGGCACACAACGTTCCTCTGAAGATCAACCGTGAAACCAACTACTCCAAGGACAAGAACCTGTGGCACCTGTCCCACGAGGGTCTGGATCTGGAGGATCCTGCAAACGAGCCTCAGTACAATAAGCCCGGCTTCCTGGAAATGGGCGTATCTCCCGAGCAGGCTCCCGACACCCCCACTTACATCACTCTGTCCTTTGAAAAGGGCATTCCCACCGCACTCAACGGCGAAAAGCTGGATCCGGTTACCCTGATCGAGACTCTGAACAAGCTGGGCGGCGAAAACGGCATCGGTATCACCGATCTGGTAGAAAACCGTCTGGTTGGTATGAAGTCCCGCGGCGTTTACGAGACTCCCGGCGGAACTATCCTCTACCGCGCTCATAAGGTTCTGGAAACCATCACTCTTGACCGTGACACTCAGCACTACAAGGAGCTGGTTGCAAGCAAGTACGCCGAACTGGTTTACAACGGTCTGTGGTTCACTCCTCTCAGAGAGGCGCTGGCTGCGTTTGTTACCTCTACCCAGCAGAACGTAACCGGCGAGGTCAAGCTGAAGCTGTACAAGGGCAACATCATCAACGCAGGTGTAACCTCTCCCTACTCCCTCTACAGCGAAGAAGTTGCTACCTTCGACGAGGACAACGTCTATAACCAGGCAGATGCGACCGGCTTCATCAACCTGTTCGGTCTGCCCCTGCAGGTTCAGGCAAATCTGAAGAAGAAAAACTAATATATGTGGAACCTTCTTGAAAGAAGGTTCCACACCTCCAAGAACTTTCCTAAAAAGCGGCAAATTCTTGCCGCTTGGGGAGGTTTGGGGCGGTGAATGTTCCAAAATAGTCCTTTTATGTGTGAAAACACGTGAAAGGACAGTTTTGGGATATTGACCTAATTTCTAAAATACACTTTTTTACCCCTTTTCCAAAAGTTTTTGGAAATCCAAAAACCTTTATTCAAAAAGGTTTTTGGCAGGGTGCGGGACAGAGTCCCGCTTAGAGATTCAAAATCGCCGAAAAGATGTGGGCGGGACGGTCCGCCGGGGTCACCGATCAGGTGGCTGATGATTTCAATACTTCTCTTCCCTATGACCAGCGGATGTACCGTCAAGACATTGCCGGCAGTATCGCACATGCCACCATGCTGGGTGCCAAGGGCATTCTCCCTCAAAGCGATGTAGATACCATTATTGACGGTCTGTCCGGCATCCTTATGGATCTGGACAGTGGCAAGCTGGATTTTTCTGCCGGCGGCGAGGACATTCATATGTTTATCGAGTCGGAGCTTACCGCGCGGATCGGCGATCTGGGCAAGAAGCTCCACACCGCCCGTAGCCGCAACGACCAGGTCGCACTGGACCTGCGGCTCTATCTGCGAGATGAGGTAAAGACCATCTCCCAGCTCATTCGGGACGTGATCGATGCACTACTCATGCAGGCTGAAACGTACGCTGACGCCATTATGCCCGGCTACACCCACCTGCAGAGAGCGCAGCCCATCACCTTCGGACACCATCTGATGGCTTACGTGCAGATGCTCTTTCGAGATCTCGACCGTCTCTCGGATGCGGCGAAGCGGATGAACGTATCCCCGCTGGGCTCCTGCGCATTGGCAGGCACCACCTATCCTACCGACCGACAGGTGGTTGCCGATTTGCTGGAAATGAACGGCATCTGTGAAAACTCGCTGGACGGCGTGTCCGACCGGGACTACTGCATCGAGCTGCAGGCGGCATTTGCCACCATTATGATGCATCTTTCCCGTCTGTCCGAGGAGATCATCCTCTGGACCTCTTGGGAATTCCGCTTCGTGGAGCTGTCCGACGCCTACTCCACCGGATCGTCCATCATGCCCCAGAAGAAGAACTCCGATATGGCGGAGCTGGTGCGGGGCAAAACTGGACGAGTATACGGCAATCTGATGGGCACGCTCACTATGCTGAAGGGTCTGCCTCTTGCCTACAATAAGGATATGCAGGAGGATAAGGAAGCCATTTTCGACAGCGTGGACACCTTGAAGATATCGCTGGCGGTGTTCGCACCGATGGTGGCAACCATGCGTCCGCTCCCAGAAAATATGCGGGCTGCAGCGGCAAAGGGCTTCATCAACGCCACCGACTGCGCCGATTACCTCACCAAAAAGGGTATGCCCTTCCGCACCGCCTACAAGATCACCGGTGCGCTGGTGGCAGACTGCATCCGAGACGGGCTGACGCTGGAAACCCTTCCTTTGGAGCAATACAAGGCAGCATCCGAGCTGTTCGAAGCCGATATTTACGACGAGATCAGCATGGAGACCTGCGTTATGCGCAGAACCTCCGCAGGCGGAACGTCGGTAGAATCGGTGCGAGCGCAGATCGCATCCGCCAAAGCAAGCTTGGCGAATAAGGATTAGATTAATTGTCGTGAATAAATTGTGTTTGAACGTTCACTCCTACCTCTCATTCACAAAGAGAGAGGGGGATATAGTTGCGCTACGCGCAACTATTGACCATACTCAAACGCCGAAGTTTCTTTCCCCCTCTCTCCGCCATCGCCTGCGGCGAGGCTCCTCTCTCCCCCTAACTCCTTGGCTGGGCGGAACTTATTATAATACAAAAAAAGACCCTTTCCAAAAGTTTTTGGAAGTCACGAAACCTTTTTTCAAAAAGGTTTCGTGTGGGGTGTGGGGCAAGCCCCACATGGAGACATAAAATCATGGAAATTACGAACGCACAGCGTGCGGAGGTGCTGGTCAAGGCGCTTCCCTATATTCAGAAATACACCGGCAAGGTGGTCGTCATCAAGTACGGCGGCAATGCTATGATCAACGAGGAGCTGAAGGGCGCCGTGATGGGCGATCTGGCACTGCTGTCGCTGATCGGCGTGAAGATCGTGCTGGTACACGGCGGTGGCCCCGAGATCTCCGAGACCATGAAGCGCATGGGCAAGGAGAGCATCTTTGTGGACGGGCTCCGCGTCACCGACAGAGAGACTGCCGAGATCGTACAAATGGTGCTGTCAGGCAAGATCAACAAGTCGCTGGTCAACCTCTTAAACAACGCAGATTGCCGTGCCATCGGTCTGTCGGGCGCAGACGACGGTCTGATTGAAGCCGTTCAGAAGGATCCTCGGCTGGGCTACGTGGGCGAGATCACCAAGGTCAATCCCACCATCCTCCACGACCTTTTGGACAAGGGCTACATTCCCGTCATCTCCACCGTGGGCTACGACAAGGCAGGCAACATTTACAACATCAACGCCGACACTGCCGCCGCTCGCATTGAGGGTGCGCTGAAGGCTGAGGCTCTCTTCACTATGACCGACATTGCGGGCATCCTCCGCGACAAGGACGATCCCTCCTCCCTGATCCATAAGATCTACGTATCCGACGCTCCCGCCCTGATGCGGGAGGGGATCATCTCGGGCGGTATGATCCCCAAGGTGGACTGCTGCGTGGAGGCCATCCGCCGTGGTGTGAAGCGGGTCTTCATCATCGACGGACGAGTTCCCCACTCCATCCTCATTGAAGCCCTCACCGACGAGGGCATCGGAACCATGTTCCTGTAATTCTGTTATCAATTCTCATTTTGCGAGGCTATTTATCATGAAGCATTTACTCAAACTCATGGATCTTTCCGAAACGGAGATCCTGGAGCTGCTGAACACGGCAGATCAACTGAAATACGAAAAGCACAACGGCATCGAGCATCATCACCTGAAGGGCAAGACCCTGGGTATGATCTTCTCCAAGTCCTCCACCCGCACCCGCGTTTCCTTTGAGGTGGGTATGTACGATCTGGGCGGTCAGGCACTTTTCCTGTCCTCCGCACACACCCAGATTGGCAGAGGCGAGCCGGTGGAAGATACCGCTCGCGTGCTCTCCCGCTATCTGGACGGCATTATGATCCGCACCTTCGAGCAGGAGGAAGTGGAAAATCTGGCGAAATACGGCTCTATCCCGATCATCAATGGACTTACCGACTACTGCCATCCCTGTCAGGTGCTGGCAGACCTGATGACCATCCGTGAGCATAAGGGTAAGCTTGCCGGCAACAAGCTGGTCTTCATCGGCGACGGCAACAATATGGCAAACTCGCTGATCGTTGGCGGTATCAAGACCGGTATGGAAGTGGCCGTAGCTTGCCCCAAGTCCCATCAGCCCGATCCCGAGATCATGAAGTGGGCTGCTGAGAACGGCAAGTTCACCTGCACCGACGACATCATGGCAGCCTGCAAGGATGCGGACGTGCTCTACACCGACGTTTGGGCATCCATGGGTCAGGAGGGCGAGGCCGCTGAACGGAAGAAGATCTTCGAGGGCTATCAGATCAACAGCGAGGTCATGGCAGTGGCACACGCCGATGCGATGGTGCTCCACTGTCTGCCCGCACACCGTGGCGAGGAGATCACCGCAGAGGTGATGGAGGCTCACGCCGACGAGATCTTCGACGAGGCAGAAAACCGTCTCCACGCACAGAAGGCCGTTCTGGTGAAGCTACTGGGCGGCGACAGTACTACCGACCTTTGCAACTGACACTCCATCCGGTGAACAGCTGGACGCAGTCCCCCCCAAGAAGTTAATTTTCTGCAGTGGGATGCCACTCGCTCCTACTGCTGCGCCGCTAAATGCGGCAGGAGATAAATCTATGAAAAAAGCATATTTGGTACTAGCAAACGGAAAGGTGTTCGAGGGCAAGCGCTTCGGCGCGGATACCTCGGTCACCGGTGAACTGGTCTTTACCACCGGCGTGGTGGGATATCTGGAGAACCTAACCGATCCCAACTACTACGGTCAGATCGTGCTCCAGACCTTCCCTCTCATCGGCAACTACGGCGTCATCGAGGAGGATATCCCCGACCAAGCCACGGTTGCGGGCTACGTGGTGCGGGAATGGTGCGACACCCCCTCCAACTTCCGCTGCCAGTACGATCTGGATCAATATCTGAAGGAGCAGGGCATCCCCGGCATTTATGGCATCGACACCCGTGAGGTCACCCGCACTATCCGTGAAAACGGCGTGATGGCGGCAATGATTTGCGACGAGGTACCTGCCGATCTGTCTGCCCTTTCTGCCTACGAGATCAAGGACGCTGCTGCTGCGGTGACTCCCGAAGCGAGTGCCGTCCTCCCTGCTGCTGGCGAGGAGCTCTGCCGTGTGACGCTGCTCAACTTCGGCTCCTCTGCGCACATCGCCGATGCGCTGATGGCAAAGGGCGCTACCGTTACCATCCTTCCCTTCACTGCTACCGCCGAGGAGGTACTGGCAACCGATCCCGACGGCATCCTGCTGTCCGAGGGCCCCGGCGATCCCAACGAGCATATCAATGCTATTGCAACCGTGAAGGCACTGGTCGGAAAACCTCCCATCTTCGGCATCGGTATGGGTCATCAGATCCTTGCGCTTGCCATGGGCGGACGCTGCGAAAAGCTCCACCACGGTCACCGTGGCGGCAATCAGCCCGTGAAGGATCTCACCGGTACCCGTACCTATATGACTACCCAGAACCACGGCTACACCGTAGTGGCGGATTCGGTGAAGGCTACCGAGATCTACCGCAACGTGAACGACGGCACCTGCGAGGGTCTGTGCTACTATCCCGAAATTCCCGCACAGTCGGTGCAGTTTACCCCCGTCTACGGAAACGGCCCTCACGATACCTCCTTCCTGTACACCCATTTTATTGAAACCGTGATCAAATCCAAGAAAGCAGGTGAGTGCTGATGCCCCGCGATAACGCCATTCAGAAGGTTCTTGTCATCGGCTCCGGACCCATCGTCATCGGTCAGGCCGCCGAGTTTGACTACGCAGGCGCACAGGCTTGCCGTGTACTGAAAAAAGCAGGCGTGAACGTAGTGCTGGTCAACTCCAACCCTGCTACCATTATGACCGACAAGGCACTGGCAGATGAAATCTATCTGGAGCCCCTGAACGTTGACACCATCAAGCGAATCATTGAAAAAGAGCGTCCCGACTCTATTCTGGCAGGCCTTGGCGGTCAGACCGGTCTGACCATCGCCATGCAGCTGGCCAAGGACGGCTATCTGGAGAAGATGGGCGTGCGCCTCTTGGGTACCGACGCCGACTCCATCACCCGTGCCGAGGACCGTGAGCTCTTCAAGGAAGCTATGGAGGAGATCGGTCAGCCCCTGATTCCCTCGGACATTGCCGAGGATATGGACACCGCCATTGCCGTTGCCAACCGCATCGGCTACCCCGTGATCATCCGTCCCGCATTTACCCTGGGCGGTGCTGGCGGCGGCGTTGCCTACAACGAAGAAGAACTGCGGGTCGTTGCCCGCACAGGTCTGGATCTGTCTCCCATCACCCAGATCCTGGTTGAGAAATATATTTACGGCTGGAAGGAAATCGAGTTTGAGGCAATGCGCGACGCCGCAGGCAACGCCATCGTCATCTGCTCTATGGAAAACTTCGACCCCGTAGGCATCCACACCGGCGACTCCATCGTAGTCGCTCCCGCATTTACCCTTTCCCCCAAGGAATTCGAGATGCTCCGTGCGGCTTCTCTGTCCATCGTAGACGCGCTGGGCATCGTGGGCGGCTGTAACTGTCAGTTTGCGCTGAATCCCGAATCCTTCGAGTATGCGGTGATCGAGGTTAACCCCCGTGTATCCCGTTCCTCCGCACTGGCATCCAAGGCGACCGGCTATCCCATCGCCAAGGTGACCACCCAGATCGCGCTGGGCTATACCCTGGACGAGATCAAGAACGAGGTGACCGGCACCACCTTCGCTTGCTTCGAGCCTACCGTTGACTACTGCGTCGTAAAATTCCCCAAGTGGCCCTTCGATAAATTTGGCGGCAAGTCCCGTAAGCTGGGCACCCAGATGAAGGCAACCGGCGAGGTAATGGCCATCGCTCCCTCCTTTGAGATAGCGATCATGAAGGCTGTCCGCGGTGCGGAAATCTCCCTGGACACCCTGAACAAAGCACCTATGGACGATACTCCCGTTGAGGAGCGTCTCCACAATCTGGACGACCTGCGCCTCTTCACCGTATTCGAGGCTATCAAGAAGGGCGTTTCTCTGGACACTATTAACAAGATCACTCGCATCGACAAGTGGTTCCTATCCAAGCTGAAGAAGCTGGCAGATTACGAAGCGAAGCTGGCTGCAGAGGGTCTGACCGAAGAGAATTACCTTGCCGGCAAAACCTTCGGCTATCCCGACAAAGCCCTTGCCCGCCTTGCAGGCGTGAAGGAAGTACCTGCTTCTATGCACCGTGCTGCTTCCTACAAGATGGTTGACACCTGCGGCGCAGAGTTTGCCGCTGCGACTCCCTATTTCTACTCCTCTTATGACGAGGCTTGCGAGGCAAGAGAGATTCTTTCCACCTCTAAAAAGGAGCGCGTCATCGTACTGGGCTCCGGTCCTATCCGTATCGGTCAGGGTATTGAGTTCGACTACTCCTCGGTACACTGCGTATGGACTCTGCAGGAGCTGGGCTACGAGGTTGCCATCATCAACAACAACCCCGAGACCGTTTCCACCGACTACGATACTGCAGACCGTCTGTATTTCGAGCCCCTCACTCCCGAGGACGTGATGAACGTCATCGAGATCGAGAAGCCCATCGGCGTTGTAGTGGCATTCGGCGGACAGACCGCTATCAAACTGACCCAGTTCTTGGACGACAACGGCATCCGCATTCTCGGCACCTCCGCAGAGGGCATTGATACCGCCGAGGACCGTGAAAAGTTCGACGCTCTGCTGGAAAGATTTGGAATCCGTCGTCCCAAGGGCCGCGCTGTTCTGAATCTCGCAGAGGCGCTGGAGGCCGCAGAGGCATTGGGCTATCCCGTACTGCTCCGTCCCTCCTACGTTATCGGCGGTCAGAATATGATCATCGCACACGTTCCTGCGGACGTGGAAAAGTATATGAACGTCATCTTAGCGGGCGGCATTGACAACCCCGTTCTGGTGGACAAGTATATGATGGGTCCCGAGCTGGAGGTAGACGTGATCTCCGACGGCAAGGACGTGCTCATCCCCGGCATTATGCAGCACATCGAGCGTGCGGGCGTACATTCGGGCGACTCCATTGCGGTTTATCCTCCCTACAACATCACCGATAAGATGAAGCAGGCGATCATCGACTGCTCCACTAACTTGGCGCTGGAGCTGGGCACCAAGGGTCTGGTCAACATCCAGTACCTGATCTACCACGGTGAATTGTACGTCATCGAGGTAAACCCCCGTGCATCCCGTACCATTCCCTATATCAGCAAGGTGACCGGCGTTCCTATGGTAGACATTGCCTCCCGTGTGATGATCGGCGAGTCTTTGGCTGACATGGGCTACGGCACCGGTCTGTACAAGACTCCTCCCTACTTCACCGTTAAGGCACCCGTCTTCTCCTTCGAGAAGCTGTCTGATGTGAACTCCTCTCTCGGTCCGGAAATGAAGTCCACCGGTGAGGTTTTGGGCATCGGCAAGACGCTGACCGAGGCTCTGTACAAAGGTCTCAACGCCGCAGGCTTCAAGCTGGCCGCTCCCTTTGGCGGCAACGAGGTTGGTATTCTGCTGTCGGTAGTCGACTATGACCAGTATGAGGTCGTAACGCTGGCTAAGAAGCTGGACGATCTGGGCATGAAGCTCTACGCTACCCCCGACACTGCCGAGTCCATCTCCAGTCTGGGCATCGACGTGACCGTAGTGAGCAGCATCGCTCCCGGCGGAGACGTGTTCCGACTGATGGAAGCAGGCAAGCTGAACTATATCGTTTACACCGGCGCTCTGTATGACTCCACCATTGAGGAGTTCATCACCCTGCAGCGCCGTGCGATCCAGCTGTCCATCTCCTGCCTGACCTCTCTGGATACCGCCAATGCGATGGCGGACATCATCTCCTCTCGCTATAATCTCTACAACACCGAGCTGGTGAATATCAACGATATGCGTGCGACCCGTCGCAAGCTGGTCTTCCATAAGATGAGTGCCACCGGCAATGACTATATCTATATCGACAACTTCGACGGCTCCATCACCTGCCCCGAGTCCCTGGCTGTCACCTACTGTGACCGTCACTACGGCATCGGCGGCGACGGTATCGTGCTGATCGAGAAATCCAGCGTAGCCACCGCTAAGATGCGCCTCTTCAATCAGGACGGCTCCGAGGGTAAGATGGGCGGTAACGCTCTGCGCTGCGTGGGCAAATTCCTCTACGACAACGGCTACACTACCCACACTCACATCACCGTAGAAACCGCCAGCGGCATCAAGTGGATGAAACTCTTCGTCTCCGACGGTAAGGTAACTTCGGTAACCATCCGTATGGGCAAGGCGTCTCTCCTGGCAGCCGATCTGCCCGTTGCCATTGACAAGGAAACGGTTATCGACCATCCCGTAGAAATCGGCGGCGAGAACTACAACATCACCTGCGTTTCCGTGGGCAACCCCCACTGCGTAGTCTTCGCTCCCCGCGTAGATGCGGTAGAGGTAGAGAAGGTTGGTCCGCTCTTCGAGCATTCTCCCCTCTTCCCCGAGCGTGTGAACACCGAATTCATCCGCGTAGTGAATCCCGTCACCATCAAGATGCGTGTTTGGGAGCGCGGTAACGGCGAAACCCTCGCCTGCGGTACCGGCGCTTGCGCCGCCGTAGTAGCTGCCGTAGAAAACGGCTTCTGCAAGAAGGGCGAGGACGTCACCGTCAAGGTCAAGGGCGGCGACCTCATCGTGAACTACACCGACGACGGCATCACCCTCACCGGTAACGCTGACCTCGTCTACAAAGGCGAACTGGAGTATTGATCCCGGGCTCTGCCCGGACCCGGCAGGCACCTTTTTGAAAAAAGAACGTTCTATGTAGTACGCCCTTGGGGGCGTACTACAGCAATTCGGCGTAGCCGAATTGCATTGCACCTCCCAAAACTTTATGAAAAGGGCGGCAAATACTTGCCGCCCTACTTTTATGCTATGTTTGCACAAACTAAAAACGAAAAATGATCCGCTAAAGAAACGGTATCGGATTGGTATCGCTGAAGATTGCCACGGAGTCTGTCTCCATTGGTATCGGTGCACGACACCCATTTACACCAAACCGCAACTCTGTCGCTGAAAGGGGCGCCTATCCCCATGGAGCGTCGTAGTTCCGCAAAGCGGAACTACACAGGCGCGACCTACGGGGTTACCTTTAGGGGCGGAGCCCCTGAAGTGTGCCTTTGGTTACTTTCCGCACAAGTGGAAAGTAACAAGAAATACAGATAAGATTCAAATCCCGACATTTGTCGGGATTTGTTCCTATGACTCCTAACTAACAACTCCCACCAAACGCAAAAAAGCCGACGATTGCTCGTCGGCTTTGGGTTTATTTATTGCGACTCTCCAAGACTCAGCAGGCCTTGAAATTATACACGGGCTTCACAACCTGCTCCACCTCAACGGTGTCGCCAATCGCCTCCAGTATCCGCTGGGGGGCTTTGTAGACCATGGGACATTCGTCCAGCGAGCCTTCCGTGGCCGTGGTGGTATATATCCCTGCCACCC
>JAFTKV010000172.1 GCA_017453085.1 Clostridia bacterium | reverse complement strand
TCGGTGTACTGAGGAGTAAATCCGCATCCGGTTGCGGTGTTCACAATCAGCAGCACCTTGCCTCTATAGTCGGATAATGATACCTCGCTTCCATCCCGTGCCTGTACGTTGAAATCATAAATATTCATAAAACGCCTCCTAAAACAAAAATCGCAAATTAAATTGAGCACAATTTAATTATACTCTTTCTTTTTTTGATTGTCAATAGAAAAATGTCTGTAAATTTTGAATATTCTGTAAATCGTGTACCCAATTCTGAAAAATCCGCTTCTCAAATTGCTTTGAAAAGCGGATTCTCGTCTTACCCGATCATCTCGGGCATTTTGGCCAGCACGTTTTCGATGAGGATACCGTACCCTCTCGCCGGATCGTCCAGGAGAACGTGGGTGACCGCTCCCACCAGCTTGCCGTTCTGGATCACGGGAGAGCCGGACATTCCCTGCACGATGCCGCCGGTCTTTTCCAGCAGCGCAGGATCGGTGACCTCCAGCACGAAGTTCTTGCCGTCTCCGTCGTTGCCGCACAGCCGCACGATCCTCGCACCGTATTCCCGCACGCCGCTGTCGTCCAGCGTACAGCGAATGGTCACCTTCCCTTCCCGAATCTCGCCCGCATCGGCGACTGGCAACAGATCCGCCTTCTGATAATCGGGCAGCTCGGTGAGCACGCCAAACACTCCGCTGCGAGTGTTGCCGACCAGCGAGCCTACCTTGGCACTGTTAAAATAGCCTCGCAGCTCACCCGGTGCGCTCTTGGTGCCCTTGCGGATACCGCTGATCTTCACCTGCATCACGCTGCCACGGGAGAGAGGCATCAGCACGCCGGTATCGCTGTCGCAGATGCCGTGTCCCAGCCCCGAAAAACCGCCCGTTTCGGGAATATAATAGGTGACCGTTCCGATCCCCGCCGTGTGATCGCGCACCCATACGCCTGCCTTCCAGCAGTTCTCGCTTTCCGAGCGGACGGGAGCGAGCGACAGCTCCTTCGTATCCCCCTGTCGCAGCAGGGACAGAGTCAGCAGGTTACCGTCGCTGTGCTCCACCATCTCGGTCACGCTCACGGCACTGCCGATCTCCTTTCCGTTAATGGCAAGGAGAATGTCGCCTGCCTTCACCCCCGCATCTGCCGCAGGTGATCTGTCCTTGCCCGGGCAGTCCACGGGAGAGGTGCCCACCACCAGCACGCCCTTTGTCTTCAGCTCCACGCCGAAGGTGTCACCGCCCGGCAGAACCATCTTCACCGTTTCCCTTTCCGTGGTCGCCTGTACCTGCACACGTCCCACGGGGAGGACGAGCAGCAGCCCCGAGAGCAGCAGAGCCGCCGTCCGCCCTCTTTGATTTGACCTTGTTTTCATTTATTTTGCCTTTCCGCATTCAATTTGCATATCTGTCAGTATTCGCTCGGCAGAATCCGCATCACTCGATCTACCGCTTTTCTAATTTGTGTGACTTTCGCAAATCTTATGCCTTGAAATAACTGTCTGTTGCCGCGCGACACAACAGACGCTCATTTGGCAAAAAACGTTCATTTATTTACTTATTTATCTATAAAGAAAAGTAAAGTAAATAAAACAGATCAAAAATGGACCGCCGTCCGACGGTGCTGCGAAAAAAGTTAATACAAATTAATACCTTTTTCGTAAGCCTTGCTACTTGACAACCCCTTCCCCTTTCATAGGGGCTACCCTGTTTGGTTTTTATCAAATCTGCTCGGGACGGTTGTCGATCACGGTCACGGATCGTTCTTTTTCTTCGTTAATACGGCGATAACGCGGCGTTCCGTGCCTTTGGCGATCCGGATGAAGTTAGGGATGTGCTTCAGGATGATGATCAGCGATACTGCGGCGATCAGAAGTGCCCACAGCGTTCGGTTCAGGATGCCGTAGGAGATGGGAAAGGTGACCACTGCGGTCAGCGTGCCCAGCACGATGTAATCGGAAATGAGGATCACGGCGATGACTGCAGCACCGATGATCGCAAAATAACGCCAATCCACGCCCAGCGCCATGCCTGCGAAGGAGGCAAAGCCCTTTCCGCCCTTGAAGCGCAGCCAAAAGGGATACATATGCCCCATCACGGCGGCAACACCGGCAAAGAGGGCTGCCGGCTCGTTGGCAAACAGGAGGCGGGACAGGAGCACTGCCACCGCTGCCTTGAGAATGTCTGCCAGCGCAACGATCACGCCCGCCTTCCAGCCCAGCGTGATGGCGGCGTTGGAGGCACCCGGATTGTTGGAGCCGCGGGAGCGGATGTCAAAGCCCTTGCCCTTGGCGAGAATATACGCTAAATTGAAATTGCCGATGAGATAACCGCCCAGAGCGGACGAAAGCATAGGGATCAGCATGGGGTCATACCTCCGAGATGATGATACAATCAGTATAGCATATTCGACGGGATTTGTCAAGATACGCCTGCTTTTGGACGGTTTGCACAAAACAGCCCCTGCGTTTTCTCCGTTTCGTACAGCAAAAAAACAGTTTGGTTCTTGACAATTTCTGAATATTATGCTATAATAACAGTAAAGAAACCACGCTGTGGAAAGGAATGAATCCGATGGGCAGATAAGGCTGTGAATACGGAATATTGACCAGACAATATTAGACGAATAAGGAAGAATTTCCTATGAAAAAGTTTGGTTCTATTCTATTGACCCTTGCAGTTTTATTGACCCTTTGTGCCGGTGCGCTGCCGGTGTATGCGGAGGATGCGTCGATCTCGATTACTTCTACCAAGACGGTATTGATGGTTGGGCAGAGTTATACGCCCACCGTGACGGTCAGCCCATCCGGAACGAGCTTTACGCTGTCTTCCAGTGATTCGTCTGTGGTTTCGGTTAACAATACCTACAAAACCATGACCGGACTCAAAAAAGGAACCGCCGTCATTACCGCAAGCTGTACAGACAGCAGCGGCAACGTATTGACCGATTCGATCACCGTTAAAGTCCGTGCACCTACGGGGCTGATGAACGATACTGACTATTATATTATGAATTGCAATACGGAGCTGTTGCTTTCATTGGAAACAGTTTCGGACACCAACAACGTAAACATCAGCGGCAGGGCACGGAGCGATACGAAACTCTATTCCCAACGGACTGTGCTGATTCAATCCAACGGTACGACTCGTCTGCAAAGTGTGTACAGCAGCACGGGACGGGCGATCTATATTTCCGGTACCAACGCGATCTTATATAATTCTACCGGTTCTTACACCAAATTTGATCTGCATCGCGTCGAATCGGGCACCTACCAAGGAAAATATCTGATTCGATTTAATAACAAATATCTCACGATGGATTCCACGGGTGACGTATATTTGTCTGCCTTGCTGGTTGCCGGCTCCTATTGGTGCTTTATGGCGGTAGAAAAGGGTTATGCGGATTTATTTAGCTTTAACTATAATTATATAGATTCGCAAACCAACGAATCTGGGGTTTTTGACACAAGATCTGAGAACGACGATTTCGAATCTATATTCTACGATTTTGGTTATACGTCCACTGCTACTACTACCGTTAACGATACTGCAGATACCGCATATGAATATTTGACCAGCGGAGATATATTCATTTATTACGGTCATGGCGCACCGGCAAGGCTCGCATTTTTAACTACTAACAATGTTACGACCGGTAGATTATACGCAAATAGCGGGCTCAAGGTGAGCGGTGCAGATTATACGCAATGTTTTGTTAGCGATTGCGGTGATAACCGATTGGCTACGCAGCGGTGCGTCCTCTATTTAGGATGCAGTACGGGCGTTTCGGCATCTCGAGGCTCTAATACGTTCAACTTGGTTGATGAAACCTTTGAAAAAGGTGCGCATTTCGTGCTTGGTTTATCGGAAGATTCGGATACCGGTTATTTGAATGTGTGGCTGGATACTTTTTTGAACACTATCAATGATTCCCAATCGATCGCCCAAGCAATAGAAGATGCCGATCAAGCAATGTATAATTATTCTTTGACTCGTGAAATTCAATATGAAAATTTGCCCACTTATACCGCGGGCGATGACGATCAATATTTAAACTGATTGGAGGAAGAACCATGAAAAAATATTGCTCTGTACTGCTTGCTGTAGTGATGTTGGGTCTGGGCGGATGCAATTCCGTCTCTTCCGAACCCCAACAGACCGCCTCGACTACTGCAGATGAAATTGAATATACGATCTACTACTCCTCTGAGGCAACGCTGCGGGAACGCCCGGCAAGAAAAGAAACAACCGGGGAAAAGGCTCCTGAAATTGATTACGTGCGTGCCGAAACGAAAAAATTCGATCTGCTGACGCAAAGCGAAATCGATCCCAATCCGAATGCGGTTCCAAGTCGAACGGTTTCGATCGACGGTAAAGAGATTACGGTAAATTACCAGAACTCCTATGCAGGCGCTCTGTCGGAATGCAATGTAGATAAACTGAAGGAGAAAGCCTTTTTCGATAGATATGCTATCAATGAACCCGGTGTAAACGGAACGAAGATCAGTGTGAAATTTTTCCGCTCGTCCGGCAAAATCAGTAACTATATAGATTATAATGCTTGCGAAGCAGAAGGTGGCGATTTGACCGAGGAACAAGCCATTCATAAAGCAGAAGCTGAACTGATTGCGCTCTACGGTGAAGATATTCTTCCCCGGTATGCCTTGGAAAATGCTTCAATCAGCGATAATGTGATTAACATTACCTATCGGCACTATATATGCGGATATAAGACTACGGAATTCATTTTACTGACTTACAATTTGCAAGGACAGTTAGCTTCTGTTAGTTTTGCGAATCCTGACTTGTTTGCATCGGTTGAAGATCAAATTACCGTAGAAGCGATCCAAAAGGCTGAGCCACTTTTGCGGGAATCGATTCCTGATGGACTGGACACCATCGGTACAATGATCGTAATGGATGCGGAAGGTGTTGCCTATTTGCGCATCAACGGTTATCGCACAGATGATACCGGATATAGATACTATTGCGAGTATTTTATCAACCTGTACTAACCCCCTCTCCCCTCCCCGCGTGGGAGGGGAAATACAAAGCTCCCTCATATTGGACATTGATGGCGGTGGAAAAGGGGTATGCGGATATATATAGTCATCAGTATACGGGATATGACACAACTACGAATAATAAAAGTTTTTTTAGATGCACTTTCCGACAGTTCAAACAAGCTTTCCGATTGTGTTCAAGCAGGAATTATAAATGCCGGCACAAATGATAAATATGTA
>JAFTKV010000171.1 GCA_017453085.1 Clostridia bacterium | reverse complement strand
TTCAACAGCTTCACGGGATACAACCGACGGTTGTGCGAATTACAATTCGGAGTCTGTTGCTTTGACCGTGTTTTTATGATATAATCAAACTATAAAAGGGGGGACTATTATGTTGATTGGGAATGCAATTTACAAAATTCGGACCGAAGCGAAGCTTACACAGGCGCAGTTTTCAGCTATTTTCGGTGTGTCTCAGCAATCCGTGCAAAAGTGGGAAAGCGGTCTGGTAACGCCCGATTTGGAAAAGATCGTTATGATCTCCAAGTATTTTGACGTTTCGCTGGACGCTTTGATCCTTGGCAACGACAACCGCGTTGTGGAAGAGATGAAGAAAACGAAGCTGATCAAGCCAAGATATCAGAATCTGCACGATTGGGAATTTTATTCGTCCAATCTGATGATTGAGTACCAGCAATCGGTTGAAGAAGGCTTGGATATTCAGAATTACAAGGATGTCTTTGCGGCCGTTTCCAGACTTCCCAAGGGAGAGATCAAAAAGAAGCTTGGCGACGTATTGTTTGACGTGGTTTCTTCCGCAGAACAGGTGGAGGGCTATCCCTATATAGAACCGTCTGAGTTGGAACAGATCCGCAAGCTGAGAAGAAAGGTCGAGCTTCCTGCGGCGGCAGGTGCGGATGAGTTGGAAAGCAAGATCCACGGCGCATGGATGGGACGCATTTGCGGCTGTATGCTGGGAAAGACGGTGGAGGGAATCCGTACCGACGAGCTGATTCCTTTCTTGAAGGAGACCGGGAACTATCCGATGCATCGCTATATTGATCGAAGTGATCTTTCGGATGAGATCTGCGCAAAGTATCGCTTCGGCTTTGCCGGAAGATGCTATGCGGATGAGATCGACGGGATGCCGGTAGATGACGATACCAATTACGTCGTTCTGGCACAGGAGATCATTTCAAACTACGGAAGAGACTTTACACCTCATAACGTTTCGGATGCGTGGCTTAGCTATCAAAGCAAGGATGCTTATTGTACGGCGGAGCGAGTGGCCTTTTGCAATTTCGTGAAGGGCTATGCACCTCCCGAATCTGCGGTATACAAAAATCCCTATCGGGAATGGATCGGCGCACAGATTCGCGGCGACTATTTCGGCTATATCAATCCCGGCGATCCAGAGGCTGCGGCTGACATGGCATGGCGGGATGCCTCCATCTCTCATATCAAAAACGGCATTTACGGCGAAATGTTTGCGGCCGCAATGATCGCCGTCGCCGCAACTACTAATGATTTGGAAACGATCATTCTCGGAGGGCTTGGAGAGATTCCCTATACCTCCCGATTGTACGAGGACGTGATGTCGGTCGTGGATTCCTATCGGAGCGGCGTGCCGCAGAAGGAGTGCTTTGACAGGATCCATCAAAAGTACGACGAATACTCCGCACACGGTTGGTGCCACACGATCTCCAATGCTATGATCGTTGCGGCCGCGCTGCTGTACGGTCAGGGGAATTTCGGAAAATCGATCTGCATGGCTGTGGAGACCGGATTTGATACCGATTGCAACGGTGCGACCGTTGGATCGGTGCTGGGCATGGCCAATGGAATCGACAGCATCCCCGAGTATTGGCAAGAGCCGATCTGCAATACGCTGTACACCTCGATTTTCGGTGTGGGAACGGTGAAGATCACCGACCGCGTCCAATTGACGATGGGGCATCTTGCCAAGCGCTCATAATATGATTTATCAAACACAAAGAGCCGATTTTCATCGGCTCTTTGTATATTAATTGGTTTGTTTGGATCGGATGGTCGAGCGAAGGACGGTGTAGACGATGGCACCTACTACCAGGACGGCACCGACGATGGCACCGATCAGGAAGACGTCAAACAGGGCAGAGGTGATGCTGTTTACGGCAAAATCCAGCAGAGAGGCGGGCAGATTGAACAGGTCGACCAGCAGGGAGATCAGTCCATCCAGCAGCAGTGCCAGAAGGCCGAAGATTCCGCCGACGGTCAGGAAGGCCGCGCCGGCATAGCTCAGCGAGATGGGACGGAAGAAGTTGACCAGCGCAATCAGCAGCAGTACCAGAATCATGGCTGCCAATACGATCAGCACTACTTCTCCGGAGAAAATGCGGCTGACGGTTTGCAGCTCGGGAACCTCTTCAACGATTTTCGTTACCGAGATCTGCTCCAGAACCTTCGTTTCCTCCAGCTCGGAGGTGATGGTTTGGATCGCTTCGTCCGTGATTTCTACTTCCAGGATCTCTTCGATCTCCGTGCGGTGCTCGGTAATGAACGCTTCCACGTCCTCGGCAGACAGATCCTGTGCCGCATCGGGATCGGACAGCGCATCGGCGAAGGAGCCGAGGGAGTCTGCCATGAAGTCGACCACGAATTCTGCTTCTAACAGCGCGTTCACCGCTTCGGGAGCGATCTCTTCGGCGGAGTCTTGCGCTTGATTGAAGGCGGAATGGATGGCATCCGATACGGACTGTGTTTCGCCGTCCACGGAGATCTCCATCGATTGCAGATCAATATCGGAGATCATTTCCTTAATGGAATCGGTGGAGATGACGTCCCGCACAGCCTGGAGCGCACCGGCAGCGAGACCCAGCGCAATGGCGATGATCAGTAGGATGGCGGAACCGAATCCGCACAGAATCCGAGCCCAGATCGGCCGCTTTTTCCGCGGCTTTTTCTGTTTGACAGGCGCGGTGGGGGGAGTGGCCTTCAGCTCATCGGCCGCAGACTCCACGGGCGCTGGGGCGTCGGGAATCGCCTCCGGAATTGGCTCGGGCTGTACCACCGACGTTGCTTCCAAGGGGACGGGCTCCGACACGGGATCGGGAGTCGGCTCGGAGATGGAAGGAATAGCAGGGACGGGCTCCGGTGCGGGAGCAGAAACGGGTGCAGGCTTACGGGTGCCGCAAGCGGCGCAGAAGGCTGCACCGGGTGTAAGAGGACGTCCGCAACGGGCACAAAACGTGACTTTGGCAGGTGCAGGAGCACCGCATTTGGCGCAAAATGCGCTTCCGGAGGCGATCGGCTGTCCGCAAACATTACAGAGAATAGGATTCATATGCTTCTCCTGATGAATGGATTAATTACCCTCAGTATAGCACAACCATCCTGAAAAGTCAATCATTTCTACCCAATTTCACAAAAAACCGACCGTATGGTCGGTTTTTTGGTGATGAGGAGTGTTAGTCATCCCATTCTTTTTCGGAATGAAGGATCTTGCCGGTGATGGCGTCGATCTCGTATTCGTATTCGTAGCCGCCGACTCTGAAATCCAGCTCATACACTACCTTACCGTCGTCACGATCCAGCTCTGCATCCTCGAATCGAGCGTCTGCTGCGGCAACGCCTGCGTGAGCCAGTGCGATCTCTTTAGCAGCATCGATGCCGATGTAAACCGGCTCTGCGGGAACAACGGGAGCAACGGGAACTTCGAGAATGGCGGGGACTTCGGGTTCTGCAGGAACAACGGGAACATCGGGAACGGCAGGGACTTCGGGCTCAACCGGTGCTGCAGGAGCTTCGGGCTTGCCCTCGCGCTTGGACTTCAGGATCTTGCCGGAGATGGCGTCGATCTTGTACTCGTATTCTACACGGCTTGCGTAGAAATCCAGCTCGTACACTACCTTGCCGTTGTCACGGTCCAGCTCTTCATCCTCGAATCGAGCGTCTGCTGCGGCAACGCCTGCGTGGGAAAGTGCGATCTCTTTAGCAGCATCGATGCCGATGTAAACCGGCTCTGCGGGAACTTCGGGAACAGCGGGAACTTCGGGAATGGCGGGGACTTCGGGTTCTGCAGGTACTTCGGGCTCAACCGGTGCTGCGGGAGCATCTGCCTTGGGGCGATCGTCATCGATCTCGGTGCGTGCCTTCAGCACCTCTCCGGTGGCGGCGTCCACCTTGTATTCGTATTCCACACCGTCGGCGTAGAATTCGATTTCGTAGACGCGGACTCCCTTTTCCCGATCCGTCTCTACGTCTTCAAAGCGAACTGCTTCGGGAGCGACGCCTGCGTGGGCAAGCACGATCTCCTTTGCCTGTTGGGCGTTGATGGAGCCGGCGGGAGCGGAGCTGCTGTCTCTCTGGAGTGCGGCGTAGCTGCCGATGCAGAGTGCGGATACCAGTAGGGTGGAAATTGCGGATGCAACGATCAATCTGGAGGTGGTCTTTTTCATAGGTTTACTTCCTTTCTGTATGTTGGATTCATATAATTGGTTTGGTTTTTGCAAGCGGGCTGCGGTTGTTTTTGCGCCTCTTCTTCCTTGCATTGATAGTGTACGGAAGCATTTACCTATTATCGGGGTAGGCAAAAGGCTTTTTTGAAAATTCTTCAAAAAAATCACTGACACGATAGCGTGTCAGTGAAAGTGGTTATTGATGGGGCTCCGATTGGAACTGAAGGATATTTCCGGAGATAGCGTCGATCTCGTACTCGTATTCCATACCGCCTGCCACAAAGTCCAGC
>JAFTKV010000170.1 GCA_017453085.1 Clostridia bacterium | reverse complement strand
CCGCCGTGAAACAAATCGCACTTATTTCACCTTGGTGCAACTCCATCGAACGGCGGGACACAAGGCCCCGCCCTACGGAAACAGAGCAAATTTCTTGTGCCCCAATGTCTGCTAACCCGCAAAATGACACAGTCATTTTGCTTAAATAAAGTTTTTAGGAGGTTCGGAACCCAGATGTTCGTTGCAGTTGCAAAGCAACTGCGGCGAACTCCCACGTAATGCGGCAAAGCCGCATTACAGTTTTTCTCAAAAAGGGTTCCAAGAAAATACCTATGAGATCATCCGGAGTTTTAATGCACATTTCCACCCTGCCCGGCAAGTACGGCTGCGGCGCATTCGGCAAAGAGGCTTACGCCTTCGTCGATTTCCTTGCCGAGAGCGGATTCAAGATCTGGCAGACTCTGCCCTTCGGCGTGCCCGATCAGTACGGCTCGCCTTACAAATCCTACTCCGCCTTTGCGGGCAATCCCTACTTCATTGACCTGGAGGCACTGGCAAAGGACGGTCTGCTCACCGAGGAGGAGCTGCGCTCCGCAGAGCAAAACTCCCCCTATCTCTGCGAGTTCGAACGGCTGGCAGAGGAGCGTCTGCCCCTGCTGAAAAAGGCCGCCGCACGCTTCGAGGATCGTAAGGCCGCAGAGACGCTGGTGAAGAAATATCCTCATCTGCAGGCATATTGCCGCTTTATGGCACTCCGTGAGGCAAATCCCGACTGCACTTGGAACGCTTTTACCAAGGAAGCCGATCCCGAGGAGATCTTCTTCCACGCCTTCCTGCAGTACACCTTCCTCACCCAGTGGCTGAAACTGAAAAACTACGCCAACGAGAAGGGTATCTCCATCATCGGCGACATCCCCATCTACGTGGACTACGATAGTGCCGACCTGTGGGAAAATCCCGCCCTCTTCCAATTGGGCAGCGACCTGCGCCCCGAGGCAGTGGCAGGCGTGCCCCCCGATTACTTCTCCCCCGACGGTCAGCTTTGGGGCAATCCCCTCTACGATTGGGACAAAATGAAGGAGGACGGCTACCGCTGGTGGCGTGATCGCATCCGCTGGCAGCTCACCCTCTTCGACGGCATCCGCATCGACCATTTCCGTGCCTTCTCCGCTTACTTCTCGGTTCCTGCCGACGCAAAGACGGCAAAAGGCGGCCATTGGGTGAAAGGCCCCGGACTTCCCTTCGTGAAGATTATCAAGAAGGAAGCCAAGGAGAAGCTCATCATCGCAGAGGATCTGGGCGACATCGACGAGGACGTGGTCAGCCTGCTGAAGGCATCGGGACGGCCCGGTATGAAGGTCTTCCAGTTCGCCTTCCTTGCCGAGGACAGCGTCCACAAGCCCCATTTCTACCCCGAAAACTGCGTGGCCTACTCGGGCACCCACGATAACAATACCCTGCTAGGCTATCTGTGGGAGCTTAGCGACGACACCCGCCGCTATATGCTGGACTATTGCGGACACCGTGGCGAGTGGCAATCGGGCTGCGACAGCATCCTGCGCACCCTCCTCCGCACGCCCGCAGAGCGGGTCATCTTCCCCATCCAGGACATCCTCGGCTACGGTGCCGACACCCGTATGAACACCCCCGGCGTACCGGACGGCAACTGGGCGTATCGGGTCACTGCCGAGCAGATCGGCGGCATCGACCGCGGGTACTGGAAGTGGCTGAATCATCTATACGGACGGTAAATCACCATCACACTTACACCCCAAAAATCCCCGACCTGCGTCGGGGATTTTTTGATTGAAGAGCATTATTAATAGTTGTTGACGGTAAAGGATCCGTCGGTGCAATACACCGTGAACTCGCTTCCGTTCGCTGCCCAATCGTAGGCGACCTCCATCCGATACCATTGCTCCATGGTGCCCTCGTAGATCATATACTCCAAGCTTTTGCAGTAGAAGAACGCCTCCGATTCGATCTTCTCCAGAGAAGCGGGGAGGGTTACGGTGCGCAGCTCGCGACAGTGCCAGAACGCCTTGGTGCCGATGCTCCGCACGCCGTCGCTGATCTTCACCGACTGAACGTCAGAGATCATGAACGCTTCTGCCGAGATACTCAGAATACTGCCGGGAACCGTGAGCTGCTCGATCACACCGTCGAAGGAGAACGCATTCTCGCCAATCACGTTTACGCTGCCGTCGTCGGGAATCACACTGCCGTGACAGCCCTGTACCAGCGTTTTGGTGCTCCGCTTGATCAGACAGTTGCCTGCGGCAAAATAAGTGGGATTGCTCTCATCCACGGTAATGCTCCGCAGATTATAACAGCCGCCAAAGGCATCCACACCGATCTCGGCAACGCTTGCGGAAAGCGACACGCTCTGCAGCTCCGCACAGCCATTGAAAGCACCCTCGCCGATGCGGATCACACCGTCGGGGATCACGACGTACGTCAGATCGAAGCATTGACTCAGCACGTTTTTACCGATATAAATCAGCGTCTCTGGAAGCGTGATGCTGTTCAGCCGCATCTCGGTGAGGGCAAACAGATCGTCTGCCAGACCCACCACAGGCTTGCCGTTATGATAAGCCGGAACGATCAGATTGACTTGATCCTTGCAGGCACCGATGCCCGCCAGCTCGTAGCCGCCCTCCACTTCCACAAAGCGCAGACCCTGACTTTCGGTGCGCCCGCATTCGGTGCACACGCCGTCCTTCATCTGATGTCCCTCGGTGGGCACGACTGCCTTTTCCACGTAGCCGCAGGCGCAGGAGCATTCCAACAAGCGGTTCTGCGTGCAGCTCATTTCGGCGGTGATCGCCCAGTCGCCAAGCTGATGCACGTGGGGGTCAGCCTCTACGGGAGGGGTCTGCGGGCGGGTAGTGATCGCAGCGGTGGTAGTCCCTGCCGCGCCGCCGTCGTGGGTAGTCCGTTCGCCCTCGACGGTATTTCCACAGCCTGCAAGGGATGCGGTCAGCAGCATAGCAGCCAGTGTGGTAGCAGCGATCTTAGCGGTGATTGTGTGGTGATTTGTACTCATATTCAAGTACCTCCTTTTGAATGTATTTGCATTATAGCACACAATCATTCGATTGTCAATAGGTTGTTGAAATTTTTTTTATTATTTTTTCCAATCTTTTGATTGGGTTCGAAAAGGAGGAATCACGGATGCCGAAAGTGGGGGGATTGTATGGTAGATGAATCGAATATTCGAACAAGTCCTTCTCCTTGAAATCGAGTCTACTCTATTTATCGACAATTGTCATAACGAAAGAAATCTGATAGAATAGACGTATAATCAGTTTTCGGAAGTGATACAGATTGTTCAATATCAAAAAGCCCATATTTATCAACAAAACCATCAGAT
>JAFTKV010000021.1 GCA_017453085.1 Clostridia bacterium | reverse complement strand
GGTGAGCGGACTTTTGTGGATTGCTATGCGCCCGATGGGGTAAACCTGATGCTTCCCGAGGACACCGAGGCTCTGCTGCGGATAGAGCTCCCCCGATTTCTGTGGGGGGAGATCCGTGCAGGCGATCAGGTCGGGCAGGCCGTGGTGGTTGTCAACGGCAAAGCAGCGGTCACCGTGCCTCTATGCGCGGCGTCTGACGTGTCGCCTGTGATCTATGAAAAGAGCATCTGGCAAAGAATTTGCGATATCTTCGCCGCCATCGGAGAGTGGCTGGCAGGATGGTTTGATTAAGAGAAAGAGCCCTTGCAATCTGAATTTTGAGGATTGCTAAGAAACTTTTTCCAAAAGTTTCTTGGTCGGGGTTTGGGGCAGTGCCTCAAATAGGATAGAATAATGGAAGAATTGAGAATACAAAAATATCTTGCCGACTGCGGAATTTGCTCCCGCCGTGCGGCTGAACGCGCCATTGAAGAAGGCGACGTGAAGATCAACGGCATCGACGCTGAGATCGGACAGAAGATCCGTCCCGATCGGGATAAGGTCACCTATCGGGGCAGACCCGTGGTGAAGAAGCGCAATGCGCACCCCTGCTACGTGATGTTGCACAAGCCTGCGGGCTATGTGACTACCATGAGTGACGAGAAGGGAAGAAAGACGGTTGCCGAGCTGATCACAGGCGTGGATCAGCGGGTCTACCCCGTGGGACGGCTGGATATGGATTCCGAAGGTCTGCTCCTCTTCACCAGCGACGGTGAACTGGCCAATGCACTGACCCATCCCCGTCATCATATTCCTAAGATCTACCACGTCCGCGTGGAGGGGCAGGTCAGCCGTGCACAGCTGACCAAGCTGGGTGAGCCCATGGACATTGACGGCTACAAGATTCAGCCGGTGGAGTGCGCCATCGTCAAGCAGAGCGAGGAGGCGACTACCATTGCTATGATCCTTTACGAGGGGCGCAACCGTCAGATCCGCAAAATGTGCGAGCAGGTAGGGCTGGTCGTCCGCCGTCTGCGCCGCATTGCTATCGGTGATCTGGAGCTGGATGTCCCTCGGGGAAAATGGCGTTACCTGAACAAGGAAGAGGCCGATTACCTGAAGGAATCCGCAGGACTCAAAAAATAAATCAACGGGAACTCGCCGGAGTTCCCGTTGTTGCTTGGTTGGATGGGGAAGTGGTATTTGCAATCTGTACAAAAAGCCTTCTGAAATTTTGTTGATTATGACGATGGAAAAGTTTGGCAAAAACTATTGCATAAACTGGAAATTTATGGTAAAATATGGTTGTCAAATCAATCAGCAGGAGAGATGAAAAGAATGGAATCAAAGGTGAAAATACTGATCGCAGACGAAAACGCAGATTTCGTGAATCAATGCAAGACAAAGCTGTACGCAATGGGATACAGAGACTTTTCGGAGGCGTCGGGCGGCGATGAAGCCCTGACCCGCATCTCCGCAGAGCGTCCCGATATCGTGCTCATCGACATCTGGCTGCCGAAGCTGGACTGCATTCAGGTGATGCGAGGCGTGCGCTCCATGGGACTGGGAGAAGCGGCGCCCTCCTTTATCGTGCTGTCCATTGCCAACAACCAGAATATGTTCTACGAAGCCGTGGAAGCAGGTGCGGAGTACTGTATGCTGAAGCCGCTGGATTATAGCAGCCTGTCCGATCGGATCATGCGGCTGATGGCCAAGCGGTCGGACAAGATGATCGGCAACAAAACGGCGCCTCCCACCGTGGGGAGTGATCTGGAGTCTCAGGTGACCAAGGTGATCCATCAGATCGGCGTGCCCGCTCACATCAAGGGCTACCAGTATCTGCGGACGGCGATCCTCATGACCATCGCAGACAACGACGTGATCAACTCGGTGACCAAGATCCTCTATCCCTCGGTAGCCAAGCAGTACCAGACGACCTCCTCCAGAGTGGAGCGCGCCATCCGTCACGCTATCGAGGTGGCCTGGGACAGAGGAGACGTGGATACCCTCAACGCTTACTTTGGGTATACCATCCAGAACAGTCGAGGAAAGCCCACCAATTCGGAGTTCATTGCGATGATTGCTGATAATCTGCGGCTGTCGAATAAGTTTTCGTGATGCACAAGAAAAAGCACCTGCATGAGCAGGTGCTTTTTGGTGGAAACGGAGGGGCTCGAACCCGCGACCTCACGGATGTGAACCGTGCGCTCTGACCAGCTGAGCTACGCTTCCAAGTATTACGGTATGATTATAGCACAGAGATTGTTGTTTGTCAATGCTTTTTTGAAAAAATAGTTCTTCCTTGATTCGTAAATCAGGCTTGACGAACGCATCGATCTGTGATACAATATCCATATCTGATTATCACTTATGAAAGGCGGTACTACCATGTCCGAGATTAAGTCCATCCTGGCTGCCGTGTCCGAGGCAGAGGATCATACCCTCAAAACCAGACTTTGCGAATATCTGAATAATTATCTCAGCTCCCAAAAGCTCGATGCTGATGACCGTCAGGCGATTGTGGAGTTCGTGCTTGCCGAGCTTCGCCTGCTGATCCGGTCGATCCCTGCGGCACCCGATTATCGATCCAAGGACGGGCTCATGGCATACGAGGATCAGCTGATGGGTATGCTGATGAAGGCTTGCCCCGATCCCCGCACGCTTTCGCCTGAGCAGGTGGAGACGATCAAGGAGATCGTGGGCGTGATAGAAGCAGAACAGTTTTTCGAAAACGCAGTGAACAAGCTCTTTAATCAGGAGACCGTCTATCCCGCCTACGTGGAGCAGCTGCTCAACACCCATCGTCAGCTGGATGACGAATATCAGAAGGGACAGCTGTATAACGGCATGCTCCACTACAAGGACAAGCTGGCAACTCTGTCTGACGAATGCAAAGCCCTGTTTGGCAATCACGTCGCTGCGGAGGCAGCTCGCTATCTTGCAGATGCTCCTGCTGAGCAGGCGATGAACAATCTGGAGCTGAT
The DNA here is from genome assembly GCA_017453085.1 of Clostridia bacterium. GTDB lineage: Bacteria > Bacillota > Clostridia > Oscillospirales > CAG-272 > CAKSQF01. The sequence continues at coordinate 6,743 of JAFTKV010000021.1, read as the reverse complement.
GGTGGACGTTGCCAAGCACGTACCCACAGATGCGCTGGTAGAGCAGATCTACGCCGTGATGCGGCTGGGACGAAGCAACGTGAACTACTATGCGATGGACACTCTGCTGTCCGTGGAAAGAGAAGTGCCCGCCTTGGTGATCGAGACGCTGGCAAATGATTTGACCTATGCAGATATGACCTATCATTCGCTGTGTCAGCATGGCAAGGCAGAGCTGTTTCCGCCCGAGTTGGCCACCGAAGAATATCTGTCCAAGAGCGATTTGGTGCACTGGCTCACCTATCCTACCGAGCTGGGAAAGGAACCGGACGAGATCGAGTTTCTGGGTAAGGTCAAGGTGAAGGGCGAGAATTACCGCATCTTCCGCTACAAGTCGGACAGCGACAATCTGGGCGACGAGCTGAAGAACAAGTGGCTGATCGGCTGGTCGGGAGATGAGGGAGGAACCTTCAGTCAGGTTGACGAGTATGCCCTCTATGAGCAGAAGACTCCAGAGAAGACGCTCAAATATATCAAGAAAAAACTCATCGGATAAACAAAATCTCCGCAGACCGTGTCTGCGGAGATTTTTGTAGATTATTGGTCTTCTCCGAAGTCGGCGATGTAGGCCTCGATCAGCTTTTCGGGCCAATCGGAGACGGCCTTCAGTGTGCCGGTGAAGAAGCGGAGCGACTTAGGCTCGTGGACGAAGCGCAGACCGCCGATCATGTGACAGTGATCGTACAGCCACTTCACACGGTCGATGACGTACTCGGTCTGGGAGAGGGTGAATACGCGGCGGGGGAATGCCAGACGTACCATCTCTACCGATGCGATCCGCTCGGAGCCGTCGGGATTGCGCTCCTCGGACAGGGTGCCCCGCTCCATACCGCGGATGCCGCCGCAGAGATAGAGGGCAGCAACCAGCGATCCTGCGGGATATTCCTCGGAGGGAATGTGGTCGACGAACTCGCGTGCATTGATGTGGGCACCCAGACCGCCGCCGGGAGTGACCATCGGTACACCGCAGGAGTCCAGCGCACGAACACAGTGATCGATGTAGATGGGACCCTGAGAGATGATATCCAGATCCATGGTCTCCTCAAAGCCGATGGTGAGTGCTTCCATTTCCTTCACCGACATACCGCCGTAGGTGAGGAAGCCCTCAAACATGGTGATGTAGTCCTCCAGCTCGTGGTAGAGAGATTCCTCCCGCACCATAATGGCACCGCCGCGGCCGAAGCCGAATTTGCGGGCGGAGAAGTAGATCACATCGAACAGATCGGCGATCATACGGGTGATCTCGCGGATGGATTTATCCTTCAGCGATTCCTCGCGGGTTTTGTTGAAATAGAGGTTGTCCTGGAGCAGGGAAGCGTCCAGCACGGTGAGGATGCCCTTGGACTTTGCGTACTCGGTGGCCTCCTTCATGTTTTCATAGGAGATGGGCTGACCGCCGATCAGATTCGTGCCTGCCTCAAGACGCAGATAAGCGATGTTGTCGGCACCCTCCTGTTCCACGCAGGCGCGCACCTTATTCATATCAATATTGCCCTTGAAGGGAAGCGTGGACTTGGTCACCAGACCCTCGTCCTTGACCAGCTCCTCCACCTTGCCGCCCAGACGGGTGACGTGAGCCTTGGAGGTGGTGACGTGATAGTTCATGATGACGGTATTGCCGGGTTTTACAAAGTGCTGTGCGATGATGTGCTCGCAGGCGCGTCCCTGATGAGCGGGGAGCACGTACTGCATACCCATGATCTCCTCCAGCTTCTTCTGCATACGGTAGAAGGTCTCGCTTCCTGCGTATGCGTCGTCGGCACGGAGCATAGCGGACTGCATCTCGTCGCTCATGGCGTTCACGCCCGAGTCGGTGAGCATATCCATGAAAATATCGCCGTTGTGGAGACGGAAGGTGTTAAAGCCTGCCTCCCGCATCTTGGCCAGACGCTCTCTTGCGGGGAGAAGGGTCAGTTTCTGTACGATCTTAACTTTATGCATTTCCATCGGCACTTCGTCACGATGGTAGAATTTGATTTTAGGCATAGAAAATTCCTCCGGATACTTGAAAAATCGACAGATATAGTATATAATAGATTCCAAGATTAGTCAAGCCGATGTTTTCGATACGAATCATCGAATTATTCGATGGAGGGGCACTATGGAGATCCGAAATCTGATCACTTTTTTGCAGATCGCAGAGCAGGGCAGCTTTTCCAAAGCTGCGACGGTGCTGAACTACGCCCAGTCCACCGTCTCCTTTCAGATCAAGCAGCTGGAGAGCGAGCTGGGCTGTCCGCTGTTCGATCGAATCGGGCACACCGTCACGCTCACCCCTCGGGGACGGGAGCTGATGGATTACGCTCGTCAGGTCACTCATCTGACCGAGGAATTTGTTCACAGCGGCGGAGCGGACGGGCAGGTGGAAGGTCTTTTGCGGATCGCCGCTCCCGACTCGGTGTGCGAGGACATGATGAACACCAATTACACCGATTTTCACCGCACCTGGCCGGGGATCTCTCTGAAATTCACCAATACCGACACCGAGACGATGTTCCGAATGCTCAGCCGCAACGAGGCGGATCTGATCGTGACGCTGGATCGCCACGCCTACGACAGCGAATACATTATCGCTAAGGAGGAGCCTGTGGCAATGCACTTCGTCACGGGGGTGGGCTCTCCCTTTGCGGCGGCAGGGAAGCTGTCGATCCGCGATCTGCTGGACAAGCCCTTTATCCTCACCGAAAAGCGGATCGCCTACCGTCGCGGGCTGGACGAGGCACTGGCGCAGATGTCGCTGGAGATCGACCCTATCCTGGAGCTGGGGCGCACCGACATTATCATGAATATGCTGGAGGCGGGCGTGGGCATTGGCTTTTTGCCGGAATTCGTCACCCGTCGCCGCGTGGAGCAGGGACGGCTGTGCTACCTGAACGTCACCGACGTAGAGGTGGACGTGTGGAAGCAGCTGATCTATCACCGCAACAAGTGGATCACCAAGGGCCTTTCCGCCCTGATCGAGTATATCAAGGCAAATGAGTTTGGGAGGTAAATGATGAATCATACTATGGAAATGCGAGTGATCGCTCGCATTCACAGCGAATTTCCCGGCAAATTCGGCATTCCCCGCCAGAGCGGACTGATCGACTCGCTGCGGGCGACCGTGGTGTTCGAGCCCGCGTTTCGCTCGCCCGATGCACTTCGCGGTATTGAGGGGTATTCCCATCTCTGGCTCATCTGGCAGTTTTCGGAGTGCGTAAACGAAGACGGCAGCTGGTCGCCTACCGTCCGTCCGCCAAGGCTCGGCGGCAATAAGCGGGTAGGCGTATTTGCTACCCGTGCGCCCTACCGCCCCAATCCCATCGGACTGTCCTCGGTGAAGCTGGAGGAGGTGCGGCTGCATACTCCCGACGGCCCCGTGCTCGTTGTGTCGGGCGCCGATCTCATGGACGGCACGCCCATCTACGATATCAAGCCCTATCTGGCTTACGTGGATTCCCATCCCGAGGCTACCGACGGCTTTGCTCTGGCGCAGAAGGAGGGCGTTCTGACGGTAGACTGCCCCGAGTCGCTGCTGTCGCTCCTGCCCGAGGGAAGACGGCAGGCACTCTTGGACGTACTCGCGCAGGATCCCAGGCCTCAGTATCAGAATGATCCCGACAGAATGTATCAGTTCGAGTTTGCAGGCGTTCACGTGGAGTTTATGGTAGACGGAGACGTGCTTATGGTGAAGCAGATCCAATCTATATAAAAAGACAGAGGATCCGATGCGATGCATCGGATCTTTCATTTGTACGGGAAAAGGATGATGATCTGCATATCTTCTCCCGTTTTGGGCAACAATGGGATATAGCCAAACTATACGTTCGGGAGGATTATGATGAAGATCTTTGAATATACCATTACCGATCCGCTGGGCATCCACGCTCGGCCTGCCGGAGCGATCGCCGCCAAAGCCAAGGAGTTTGCGTCGCAGATCACCGTCGCCAAGGGGGACAAAACTGCAGACGGACGTCGGTTGTTTGCCCTGATGGGGCTGTCCGCCAAGGCGGGGGACACGCTGATTGTCACCTGCATCGGCGAGGACGAGGATGCGGCAGCGGCTGCGCTCCGAGCTCTGCTGGAAGCAAATTTGTGAGGGGATGGATCTGCAAAAATGGATGAGAAAATGATCACTTTGCGGGGAAAGCCCGTGATGGAGGGCATTGCCATCGGCATTTTGCGCTTTTCGGAGGCTGCAGAACGATCCGCCGAGGATGCCGATCCCTGCGACGGCTCCGCAGAAGCGAGGAAGGATCGCTTTTTTAGGCTTCGCGACGAGGTGGCCGCCGAGTGCGATGCACTGGCGAGGCAGGCGCGGGCAGAGGTGGGAGCAGCAGAGGCGGAGATCTTTACCACCCATCGTCTGATGGTGCTGGACGGCGATTTGGAGGACGCGGTGCTGGCGGGGATCGAAGCAGGGCTTGGGCTGGCAGAGGCCATCCGACAGGCGGGGAAAGGCCTCTCCGCCATGCTGGCTGGGATGGAGGACGATTATCTACGGGCCCGTGCCGCCGATGCCAAGGACGTGTGCGACCGTCTGATTGCCACCCTGCGGGGAGAAGGGCAGCCGGGGGATGGGCGGTTGGACGTACCTACCGTGCTGGCGGCGACCGATATTACTCCCGCACAGCTGCTCCGAGCCGACCGCAGCCTGTTGATGGGTTTTTTCACCGCCGACGGTGCCACCGGCTCCCATACGGCGATCCTGGCACGAAGCCTGTCTCTGCCTTCCGCCGTGGCTGTGGGCGCACTCCCCGATCGCTCGCTGGAGGGGGAGACGGTGATCGTGGACGGCTTTACGGGAGAGATCATCGTTGCGCCCGATACCCGTACGTTAGCACTTTACTGCGAAAAGCAGGCGGCCTTCAAGGCAGAGCGACAGCTGGAGGAGACCTTCCGAGGGCTGGCCGACTGCACGGCGGATGGCTATCAGATACAGGTGGTCTGCAACATCGGGCGAGGAGAGGAAGCGGCATCGGTCCTGCAGAACGACGGCGGCGGCGTGGGCCTGTTCCGCAGCGAGTTTTTGTATCTGGAATCCTCGGATTATCCCACGGAGGAGACACAATATCGGGTCTACCGCCGCCTCTTGGAGGACATGGGCGGCAGACCTGTGGTGATCCGCACCATGGACGTGGGCGCAGACAAGCAGGTGGGCTATTTCGGCATCGGGCGGGAGGAAAACCCCGCGCTGGGCTATCGCTCCATCCGCATCTGCATGGATCGCCCCGAGATCCTCACCACCCAGCTCCGTGCCCTCTATCGGGCGTCGGTCTTTGGAAAGCTGTCGATTCTCGTGCCCATGATCATTTCGCCCTCCGAGCTGTCATGGGTGCGCCGTCTTTCCGAGGAGGTGCGGGACGAGCTGCGGGCAGAGGGGATCGCCTATGATCCTTGCGTGCCACTCGGCATTATGATCGAGACTCCTGCCGCCGCACTCATCTCCGATCTGCTGGCGCAGGATGCGGACTTTTTCTCCATCGGCACCAACGATCTGACCCAGTATTCGCTGGCGGTGGATCGGCAGAATCCGCGGATCGAGCGACTGTACGATGCCCATCATCCTGCGATCCTCCGCATGATCGCCGCGGTAGCGGAGAACGCCCATCGGGCAGGGAAAAAGGTAAGCGTTTGCGGCGAGCTGGCGCGGGATACCTCGCTGACGCCCTTCTTTTTGGCGGTGGGCGTGGACAGTCTGTCGGTATCGCCCCCCTATGTGCTCCGCCTGCGACGGGCGATTCGGGAATGCGATCGCTCGCGGGTGAAGATCGAAGAGTTTTTGAACACTTGACAGGATCATCGGCGTATGCTATAATATAGGAAAGTTTCGGTAAGAAAAGGAGCCTTCCTATGTCTCGACAGCCGCCGTCTATTTTGCTGATCACCTGTGATGAGCTGAATCGTGATACTCTGAGCATCTACGGCAACCGTGCCATTCAAACGCCCCACATTGACGGTATTGCCCGTGGCGGCGTGCGCTTTGATCGGGCGCATACCGTCAGTCCCTGGTGCCTGCCCGCTCGCTGTGCGCTGCTGACCGGACGATATCCGCATCAAAGCGGCGCATACAGTAATTTCCGCAAGTGTCCGCTGGATAACGGTCTTCCTAATCTCTTCACACAGCTGAAGGAAGCGTCCTATCACGTTTCTATGTTCGGTAAATGTCACTTCGCGCCCGTGCCCTACGGCGAAACACGTTCCGACAAGACTCTGCCCTACGATGCCTTCAAGGAGTATTATCTCTCCCTGGGGCTGGATCATCTGGATCTGGAGGACGACAAGCAGGTGTCGGTCTGGTTTATGGACGACTGGGCAAAGGAAGCCGCTACGGACGGCACGCTGGAGGCCGCACGGGCGGCGGTCTGGAACAACGCACTACAGAAGGTCTACCCCTTCCCGGGCAGGGAAGAGATGCACCCCGATATCTGGGTTGCAGACAAGGCGGTGGATTATATCAGGCGCGCCCCCGAGGACAGCCCACTTTTTGCATGGGTGTCCTTCAGCGGACCCCACTATCCCATGGATCCGCCCCGGCGGTACATTGATCGGGTAAATGCCGACAGGCTGACGCCTATGGTGCGAAAGGAGGGCGAGCTGGAAAGCGTGGATCGCATCCAGCACCGTTCCTACTATGGAGGCGGAAATATGGACGGCTGTCACACCGCTCCCCACGGCGGCTGTAAGAATTACGACGAGGACTATTGGCATCGGTTGCGGATCTG
>JAFTKV010000169.1 GCA_017453085.1 Clostridia bacterium | reverse complement strand
GTGGACCACCTGATAATAGGAGTCCTTTTCGTTGGCGGGGAGCTTGTTATAGATAGCAGAGGAGGTCTCAAAAAGCTCGGTCATGCGATCGATGACCCGCTCCGCCTCGTCGCCCAGCTCAACCAGGCTGTACTCTGTGCCTTCCTTGTAGCCCTGATAGTCCGCCTTGTAGGGATAGGCCAGCTGATAGAACTCGGTCATTGCAGCTGCCAGAGTGGCGGCGTCCTGCCCTTTGATGGTGTAGGTCTCGGAGAAGAAGTCCGCCATATAATCTTCCAGATTGTCGGTGTTAAAGTCGGACTCATCCCACGCCAGATTCATAAAGAAGTCGGTAGAGATCTCAGCGGGCTTGATATCTCCCACGTTCAGGATCCACATATCGTCGGAGCCTGCCATGTAAGCCTTGTGCATCTCGTTGTAGATCTGGGAGAGGGGAGTGCTGTCGATCCACAGATAGCTGCGGGGAACGCCGTAGTAAGAAACATGATAGTACACGCCAAAGCCGCCGTACAGTTCCATTTCCTCTTCGGTGGCAAACTGACGTACGTAGCTATAGTTATCGTCGCAGAAAAGGATCACGCAGTCCTCGGGAAGCTTCAGACCCTGCTTGTAATAGTCAGCTGCTTCCTTGTAAGGACAGTAGGTGGTGACGAATTCCTTCTTGACGCCGGTCTCCTCGTAGTACTTCTGCTCGTACTTGTCGATGATCGCCATCTGTGCGTCAATGGCAGCCTGTACCAGCTTAGTGCGGCCTACGATCGATTTGTCGGTCAGAGCAGAGCAGTTGACCGAAGCATCGTGAACACCACGCAGACCGAGGGTATAAACGTTCTCGAAGCGATAGTTGGCGGCGACGCGATCCTCCCAGTAAGCGTTCATGGCCTCGGCGTTCACCGAGTAGTCGTAGGAAGCCTTCCAGGAGTCATTGATCTTGGTCATATTATATTTGCGGGAATTCTTGGCACACCAGGGCTCCCATTCGGTCTCGTTGTTGCAGAGCATCAGCTCGCAGTGACTGGAGCCCATGACGATGCCGTATTCGTTGGCCAGCTCAGCGTTGTAGGCAATGCCGGTCTCGGGATTCACGTCGCTGTTGAATGCGTCGGTGAGGTTGTGCATTGCGGGCCAAAGGGTGTTTGCCTTCAACCGGAGCAGCAGCTCGAAGATGGTAGCGTAGGTCTTGGTTCCGGGAGCCTTTTTGCTGTTTTCAAAGGTCTCGGACCAGAAGGTGAAGTTTTCCTCGTCGTTGATAAAGATACCGCGGAACTTCACGTCGGGCATCTCGGTCTGGGTCAGCTTTTCGACCGACAGTACGGGAGAATTGTTCTCCTCTACGGGGATGTCCGCCCACCAGTACCAGGGAGAAACGCCCAGCTGCTCGGACAGCTCATAAATACCGTAGACGGTGCCACGGGCGTCGCTGCCTGCAATGACGACGGCTTCCTTCAGGTCAGCGGTCAGGTTCTTGTACACGCCGATAGTGTAGCCCTCCCACTTTCCTTCGATGGCGGAAACGTCCAGAATGCCTGCGGAGATCAGGCTGTCGATGAGGGCACTGTTGCCCACGGTGCCTACGATCACGGCGCGATCGCCCAGCTCAGGGAGAGCGGATTTCAGCTTGGGAGCGGTACCGGTGACCATTTCAAAGTCATTCACCAGATCGCCTGCCGCACGCTGAACGAGAGAAAGCTCACTGGCAGAGTCGATGTAAACGGTGGCACCCTTCAGTGCAACGTCGCCGTTCTCCACCTTCACCGCGCCCTCTTCTACAGGCAGCTGGGGAGCGTAGGAGATCTCAACCGAAACGGTCTTGCCGGCAACCTCACAGGATGCGCTGACCGTCTGCAGCGTTTCGTCGGCAAACGCACCGGTGCCGAACAGAGTAATGCCGCAGATCAGAATGGCGATCATGGAAAGGACGGAGCTTGCCTTTTTCTTTTTGCGGAGCAGAATAACCGTCACGACGACCGCTGCTGCCAGCAGAATGCCGCCTGCGATGGCCAGAATCATGCCTGCGGAGGAGGTCTCGTTGGCAGGGGGATTCAGCTCGTCCGTGGGATCGTCATCGGGCTTTACAGGATTGTTGGGAGTCGCGGGAGCATCTGTCACCGGAGGCGTTACGGGCGGCGTCACAGGCTCGGATTGCTCCGTAACGGTCAGCGTGGTCTCATATTTCTGACCATGCTCCAGCGTACCCACCAACGCCGCAGTATTGACGGTAGTTGCGGTCAGGCCGTCGGGGAGGGTAAAGCGATAGGAAACGTTATGGAGAGCGTAGTCGGCGCAGTTTTCCATAGACAGCTTCAGATCGTAGCCGTCACTGCCGCCGGATGCCGTCAGCTCTACCTTCAGCTCCTCACCGGTGTATTCGCCTGCCATCAGCGAAAGTCCCATTCCGCACAGCAGAACGGACAGGATCAGCAGCACGGGCGCACAAATCGAGAGGATCGGATTGCGTTTCGGTTGTTTCATAGTATCCCTTCTTTCTATCAAAATACGCACCCGAAAAAGGGTGCGCATCGTTCGGTATAGATATGATAACAGAATAGATGTAAAAAAGATAGGAAAATGCGTAGCAAATGGTTGAAAAAAACGCTAAACGGTCAGCCGCTGATCTCCACCGGCGTTCCCATTGCAAAAGCGCGCGGCGTCTGTCCCACGATAGAGCGGAAGGTATGAATAAAATGAGAATCGTCGCAAAAGCCGCAGCTTTGCGCAACCTCCGATAGATTTTTCCCCGAAAGGAGCATTTGCTTGGCGTAATTGATGCGGGTCAGCTGGATGTACTGCTTGATGGTAACACTGGTGCAGGCCTTGAAATCGGAGGTGAGCTTTGCACGGCTGACGAAGAACTGTCTGGAAAGATCCTCGGTCAAAAGAGGCTCACCGTAATGGTTGCAGATATAATCCATCACGTCGCTGATGTAAGAGTGCTCATCCCGCACGTTACGGATCTGGCTTTCGCCAATGCAATCGGTGAACCGATTGAGCATCAGTGCAAATTGCAGCTCGGCGCGCAGATAGTATCTGTCCTGATAGCTCTGCCAGATCAGCGCGATCTCCTCGGACAGCTGCATATGCATGGCGGGATCGAGCTCAATAATACACATAGAACCGTTCATGATCCGATCCAGATTGGGAATCCACTGGGAAATATGGGAAACGATCTCGGTGCCGAAATTGATTATAAAACGGTCGTATCTGCACTTTTCGGGCGTGTAGGCACGGTGCAGCATAAAGGGGCGATGGATGATCACGCAGGGGCCGGACACGGATACTCTGTGAACGTTGTTTTCCACGGTAACGCTGCCGCTTCGAATGTAAAGCATCTCGTATTCCACGTGGGTGTGCATATACGGCATGGTAAACCCGTCGGTTACCGTGTGCTCCATATGCAATTTTTGATTAGGCGTTTCTACAAATGAAAGAGTTTCGGGTTTCATACGGACAACCTTTCAGAATAGGATTCTGATTTATTTTTACCACAAAAAAGTGAATTTGTCAAGACTTTTTATGAAAATTTACAATGATAACGCAAACAATGCTGAAAAAAGATACGGAGAATTCGAATAGCGTTTTTTACAATCCGATTTTTCTTCTGCTTGAAATCATGATATTTTAGTACAGTGATTCGTTTGAAAATAGAGTATTCTAAACGGTATACGGGGAATCAATGCTGCGGAAATGGCAATATCGCAGTCAGATGACTTATTATCGCAATGTTTTTCAGCTTTTCGTTATTTTTTACAATTTGATCGTTACATTTTTTTATTAATTTATATCTTTTGAAGTGCAAATTTGATAAACTAATGTTACTAAATTTATTCGGAGGTTTATTATGAAGAAAATCATATCCTCGATCTTAACGATCATTATGCTTTTCGGCGCAGTAGCCACCATGTCGGTGACGGCCGCCGAAACCGATTATGAGGTGCCCATCGCCAAGGTAGGAGACAAGACCCTGACCGCGACTACCGCACACGGCAGCTGGGAGATCACCGACGAAGCCGCTACCACGAAGGAAGCGCAGTCGCTGATGGTCTTCACCAACGATAAGATGGAAGCCGGCAAGCTGACTGCGACTATCGACAGAGGTCGCGAGGGGGCACAGCACAATACCGACGGTATCATTTTCTGTCTGGACGAGGGCAGCAACAGCTTCTGGCAGGACGGCGGCCCTACCTATTATTTCTTGTACATCCACAAGGATAATAACAAGATCGGTCTGGTCAGAACGGGAAGCGGCAACGGTAACCTTGGCTTCAGTGAAAAAGGCTCGTACGCCATTCCTGAGGATCAAAGAGACAACAATTATACCATTTCCGCAGAGTGGGATGCTTCCGGCAAGATCACCTGTTATTTCGAAGGTGAAAAGGTAATTGAATGGACTGACGGCAATCCTCTGGCAGGTACCCGTTACGGCCTGCGCGCCAGCGGCGTCGGCATGGCGTTTACCTCTGTAGTAGCAGAGCATGGCACCCCCAGCCCCGACCGCATCATGCCCGGTAATGCGAACGCCATCCCCGGAACCGTCACCGTTGACGGTGTGATCGACGAGGCGTGGGCAAAGGCTCCCGTGTACACCATGGAAAACGTAGTGGAGATCGACTCTACTCAGAAGGATGAAGCAGGCAATCTGAACGGTCATGGCTCCAGTACCGTGCAGTTCCGTATGATGTATGACGGTACCAAGGTGTATATGTTGGCGGAGATCACCGACGATTCCTGGATCAGCGGTTATAATACCGACGACTGGAAAAATGACTCCCTGATGATCTTTGTCAGTGAAAACGGCGTTACACGAAGCATGAACAACGATAAGTCGTACGTGCTGTGTGCATTCCTGGAAAACTATTCTGCTGAGAACAGCAAAAAGACCGGCGTGATTACCCGCAAGGGCACGAATAACACGGAAAAAGAGCACGCTGTCGTGATCGACGGCAACAAGGCAGTGCTGGAGCTTTCTTTCCGATTCAATACTACCACTCCCCAAGAGGGCGGCTTCTTTGTCATGGACCTGCAGTATAATGACCAGGACAGTGCTCCGGTCAACTCCAACACCCGTACCATCGTATGGTCCTGGGCTGCTTCTGACCCCAAGGGTCCCAACCAGATCCAGATCGGCCGGAAGGGCTGGGGCTACGTGAACTTCGTAGCAGAGCCTGAGTGCGAGCATAAGGGCGGCGAGGCAACCTGTACCGATCAGGCAGTCTGCACCGAGTGCGGCGAAACATACGGCGACTTAAACGTTGATAACCACGGAGAGACCGAGCTGAAAAACGTCAAGGAAGCCACCGAAACCGAGGAAGGCTATACCGGCGATACCGTTTGTAAGGATTGCGGCAAGACCGTTCGGAAGGGTGAGACTATCCCTGTGAAGGCACCCGCTACCGAGGAAGATCCCAAGACGAATGAAGATCCCCAGACCGAGGAGACCGATCCGGTGGATCCTCCTGAGACCGGCGATTCTACCGTTGCGATCGCGATCCTTGCGCTGAGCGCAGTAGCAGGAGCGGCTGTAGCGATCCGTTCCCGCAAGTCGGCCGAATAACGAAATCATCAAAACAGAGCAGGCACCCGCTTGCTCTGTTTTGTGCTTTTTTACAAAAAAACAATTCAAAAGTGCTTGTATTGAGCGTTTTTTACAATTGCAATAATTGGGTTCCGTTTGTTTTTTCTATGCAGAGAGCAGTTCTTGTGTTATAATATTAATAACTAAAAATATATTGGAGGTATTTATGAAAAAAATACTCACGTTTTTGCTTACCGCAGCAATGCTGGTAGGCACGATGGCCACGGCAGTATTTGCTGCTGATCCCGAAGTGCCCGTTGCAAAATCCGGCGATAAGACTCTCACCGGTGTAACTGCAAGCGGCGAATGGACTGTTACCGAGGATGCTGTTACCAGCGGTACTTCCAGCGATAAAAACGCATTCCTGTTCACCAACGACAAGATGGATGCCGGTAAGATCACCGTAACCATCGATAGAACCAACGCTTCCGCTTCCGGACACGACGGCATCATGTTCTGCGTCAGCGAGGGTGCGAACAAGTTCTGGGAAAGCGAAGTGGATTCTTATTATTTCCTGTTTGTTGAAAGCGGCAACGGTAAGGTCGGTATTGTTAAGTGCGGCAACGGTTATGGCAACTGGAAAGCCGATGCTTTCCCCACCCGTTACGAAATTCCTGCCGACCAGCAGACCGGCGTGTACACGTTGAGTGCTGAATGGGACGGTACCGGCACAATCAACTGTTACCTGAACGGCGAGCTGATTATGACCAAAGAGGACAAAATGCCTCTGTGTGGTCCTCGGTTCGGTTTGCGTGCAGCATCCAAGGGCGTTCAGTTTACCGACATTAGTATCGAAAAGGCAGAGCCTGCTGAGGGTGCTCTCCACAACGGACAGGCAAATGCAATCCCCGGCTCCGCAATCGTTGACGGCGTGATCGAAGACGCATGGGCAAAGGCTCCCGTATACACTATGTCCAATGAAGTTACCAACGACTGCCGTGGCGATGAAGCAACCCGAAAAGATTCCAGCACTGTAAAATTCCGTATGATGTACAGCGAAAACAAGGTTTACATGCTGGTCGAAGTAGAGGATGACGCGTGGACTACCGGCTCCGGCACGAACTGGCGTAACGACTCTCTGATGATTTTCGTCAGCGAGAACGGTACCGGCAGAGGCTCGAACAGTGAAAATCGTTACTGCATGGTTGCATTCCTTGAGAATTACGATTCCAATAACGCAGGTTGCACCGGCTTCTTTACCCGTAATAATAACGGAACCAATACCAAGGCAAAAGAGCATGCAGTTGTCAAAGACGGCACTAAGGCTATTATGGAGCTCTCTTTTGAGCTGAATGGCGAAACCCCTGTTGAGGGCGGTCACTTTGCAATGGATCTGCAGTATAACGACCAGGATTTGGATCCCGCAACCGCAGCAGAGCAGTCCCGTACCATCGTTTGGGCATGGTCTTGCTCCGATCCTCAGGGTCCCAACGTAATCAAGTCCGGCGCTAAGGGCTGGGGCGACGTTAC
>JAFTKV010000020.1 GCA_017453085.1 Clostridia bacterium | reverse complement strand
GTTGTACTGTTCAAGTAATCATTATGGGAATAAATCATGTACAGCGTGTTACGGATATGGTACGGCGGTATCTATAAAAGGGACGGGTGGTCGCATCTATATGTATGCTCATTTACAAGCAGGGAGCGTTCCATCAGGTATATCCCCGGGTGCTGCCATTTCCGCTTGCCAAACATTGGGTAAAGTTGGAAATACAGGCAACTCGTCTGGCGCACATCTTCATTTCGCTATTTCTTTGAATACGATATTTGATCAAAGTGGGAATATAAATCCGGCGAACGAGACATATATCTACAGTTCAACACCTATTGATTACAAAATCGACACCAGCTATAGCACTCCGTTCAATGCATATATTACATCAAGTACCAAAGTACCATGCTACAGTTCTGTAAATGGTGCAGCAAGCGGTAATGTTTATCCTGAAGACAAATGCATTATCGAGGAAGTATATACCAACGGTTGGTGCAAATTCCAATGCCCTTGGCCGGATGAAGCGAATATGGCTACGAAATATGCGCCGCTCAGCATTTTCCGTGCCGCTACTCCAAGTGTTCGTTATTGGGTTTCGAGTACTGAATATGGTGATGAAGTAACCGAGGGTACAGCAGGTAATTCATACTATTTGTGTTATCGCTTGTACGATAAAATATCAAAAAAAGATTGGGACGAGGTTGTAGTAAGTGATTACGAAATCAGATTAACTATTTACAATCCGGACGGCTCTGTAAAATATACAAATGAAAATAAGTTTGACTATGATAGAAGCTGGATTAGGAGCTTTTTTGGTGAAGCAGGAACCTATAAGGTTGAGCTTTCTGCCATCGCAGGTTATTCGGGCTCCTCTTCTATGTCTTTTGTTGTAAAAGAAAACCCAATAAAGGTCAACTGTTCCACCAATTCAGTATCCTTAAAACTAGGAGAAACAGAATCGAAAACAATTTATGTCGGATACAGTGGCTATTATGATGGTAACTGGGTGCTCAATAAACAATGTAGCAATTCGAACGTAAGCTGTACATGGGGAGAAGGATGGACTGACGATCATCGCTACCCGCTTACTATCAAGGCGAACGCAATGGGTACAACAACCGTGACGATATCTATAAGGGATAAAGATACTGGTGTTGTTTTAGATAGCACAACAGTCACTGTCACGGTAGGCGCTAAAACATATACAGTTTGTTACAATGCGAACGGCGGTAACGGTGCGCCGTCCAGTCAGACCAAGTATCATAACACTACATTGACTCTAAGCAGCACGAAGCCTAAAAAAGATGGTTACACCTTCCTTGGCTGGTCCACCGATCCTACTGCAACCAGTGCTACATATCAACCGGGTGCAAGCTTTACGATAAATGCGAAAACGACTTTGTATGCCGTGTGGAAAAAAGGCTGCGAGAACAATGCTCACAGCTATACTTACAAGGCAACGAAGGCTCCCACAACATCCGCAACCGGAACGCTGACCGGAACCTGCTCGAAGTGTAGTGGAACGACAACTGTAACTCTGCCGAAGCTGTCGACCAACGATTACAATTACACTGTCACGAAGTCTGCAGTTTGTACCGCAGACGGAACGGGACGATATCAGCTAAAGACAACAAGCTATGGTAGCTTCGCCTTTGACGTGATAATCGCTAAGCTGGGACACAATTACGTTGCAAAGGTAGTTGCACCTACTTGTACGACGCAGGGATATACAAATCACACTTGTAGCCGATGCTCGGCAAGTTACAAGGATACCTACACTAATGCAACCGGTCACAGCTACACCTACAAGGCAACTAAAGCCCCCACCACTTCTGCAACGGGAACGCTTACCGGCACTTGCTCCAAGTGTAGCGGAACGACAACCGTGACCTTGCCGAAGCTGTCTACGACTGATTACACCTACAGTGTAACGAAAGCGGCAACCTGTACAGCAGACGGAACAGGACGGTACACGTGGAAAACTACCACCTACGGTAGCTTCTACTTTGATGTGACGATTGCCAAGCCGGGACATAATTACGTCTCTAAGGTAATCGCACCTACCTGCACGGCACAAGGATATACGACGCATACTTGTAGCCGATGCTCGGATAGTTACAAGGATGCCTATACCGCCCCCACCGACCACAGTTACACCCATACGGTCGTTCCTCCTACAACCACCGCCGACGGCTACACCCTCTACACTTGCTCGACCTGCGGTGACAGCTACAAGGACAGCTTCGTGGATCGGCTTACCTACGTGGTGGGCGACACCGATGGCAACGAGTCCATCAACAAGGACGACGCCATCTATCTGCTGATGGCTACCTTCTTCCCGGAGGATTACCCGCTGGAGCAGGATTGCGACTTCGATAACAGCGGTTCTGTGAACAAGGATGACGCCATTTACCTGCTGATGTACACCTTCTTCCCGGAGGATTATCCGCTGACTGTGGAAAGCCCCGTAACCTATGCGCTCCTGTCCGCCTCCAAGCGAGACGAGGATGAATGAGAAATGAGGATTTTATAATGAAAAAGAGACTATTAATTCCTATTCTGGCGGTGTTGCTGCTGACGGTATTGTCCCTCTTACCCGTCTTTGCCGCAGGCGCAACCGCCAACGTCAACAGCGTTTCTGCAGGCAGAGGCGAGACTATTACCCTCACTGTCACCCTTGCAAAAGGGGTGACGGTGGGCTCGGGCGGTATCGAGGTGTCCTACGACGCAAGCGTGCTGGAGCTTATGAAGGGCGAATGGAACGTCACAGGCACCATGCTCTCCACCTTTACCGGCAATAAGGGTGCATTTGCTTATACGGCAGGCACCCAGATCAGCGGCAAGGTCTTTACCGCTACCTTTAAGGTGAAGAGCAACGCTGCCTTCGGGGCGTCGACCGTGAAAATAACTCTCCAGCTCAAAGACGGTTCCAATGCAGACATTTCCGTGACCAACAACAGCGGCAAGGTCACAGTCAACTGCAAGCATAGCTATTCCAAATGGAGCAGTGTGAGCGGTACTTCCCACAGCCGTACCTGTTCTGTTTGCGGCAACAAGGAAACGGCCAATCACGGCTTTTCCAACGCCTGTGATACCAAGTGCGACGACTGTGGATATACCCGCACTATCACTCATTCCTACAAAACCACTTGGTCGAATAATTCTTCCAAGCATTGGCACGAGTGCTCGGTTTGTAAGGTAAAGAAGGACGAAGCGGTACATACGCCCGGTCCTGCAGCTACTGAGAATACGCCTCAGACCTGTACCACCTGTGGCTACGTGATCCAAAAGGCACTGGGACATACCCATAAGCCTACCGGTGATTGGCTCAGCGATGATACATCCCACTGGCACGATTGCTCTACTTGTGATGACCGAGCCGATGAGGCAGCACACATCTATGACAATGTTTGCGATACCGATTGTAACGTCTGCGGACACACTCGCACGGTGACTCACACGTATACAGATGGCTGGACCTCCGACAAGAGCGGTCACTGGCACGCTTGTGCGGTTTGCGGAGCCAAGGATGAGGTGATTGCGCACACTCCCGGAGCGGAGGCAACGGAAGAGACGCCTCAGCTTTGTACGGTCTGTGCATACGAGATCGCTCCCGCCAAGGCTCATGAGCATGAGTACACAGGCGACTATATCACCGACGCTGACGGTCACCGGAAGACCTGCAAGTGCGGTGAGTATTCCGAGAAGGCAGTCCATACCTATGACGGCGGTAAGGTTGTGAAAGAGCCCACCTCCACCGTGGCAGGGCAGAAGACCTACACATGCACCGAATGCGGCTACGTGAAGACGGTTGAGCTGGAGCTGGTAGAGAAAGAAGTCACCGTGACCGTTCCTGATAAGACCGAGGATGATCCCGACGGGGACAGCACTCCTGCAGACGGTAGCGGCTTCTCCGTCATCTCGCTCCTGATCGGCGCTTTGATCGGTGCCGTAGTCGGCGCCGCTGTGATGCTGGTCGTTGGCAAAAAGAAACGGTAAACCCAAACATCCCCCTCACTCGCAAGCGATAACGCTTGCTGAGCGAGGGGGTGTTTTCTCTTGCAAGGTGAGGGAGGAGGCCTCGTCCTCTCGCACTTTGTTCGAACGCACTGCGGTTGCCGGTGGGGAAGAGTGGATTGAAATTTCAATCCGCCCGGACGGACTGTGTGCACAAATGATTGTGACCAGTCCAAGGTGCGGCTCCACAGAGCAGGGCAGCGGGAGGCTTGCAAGGATTGAAGATTGCTTCACGTCGATCGAGGGTCGGGTGCTAACGCCGGATGTCTTTGCCGAAATATACATAGTGTTGTGTGAATTGTAAATTGGATTCGAAGCCTTTTTTGTGATACAATAATTATATAAAGATGCGATTTGTTCAGCGTTTTTGATGCAAGAAGGGAGAATAACGATGAAAAAACGATTCCACGGTTTGAAAACCTGCGCTTTCAGTCTCCGAGCGAAAGTGCTGGCGGCGATTCTTTCTGTTTCCATGGCATCCTCGCTCTTTGGGGTACTGGGAGCATCTCTGCAGTTGGCGTTTGCCGATGAGGGCCCCGACTTGGAGGAGTATTTGGAGCTGCATTATCAGTTCGAAGACGGGGATAAGCTGGGAAAGGACTCGGGCAGCCATCAGTATGACGGCAATCCGATGGGAAAGGTTTCTCAGACAGAGGGCAAATTCGGACAGGCAATCCAATTTGACAGCAGTAACCACGGAAGCAACGATGCGTATATGGAAATGCCCGTTGAAGCTGTCAATCACAACGCACTCACCGTAATGGCGTGGGTGAAGGCTGATGTAGAATCGGTGGGCAGTTATGCGCGCATTTTTGCCATCGAAGCAGGGGGCGGCAAAACGCTCCATCTGATGGCCAATACCGGATCGGCAAGAACCGGTTATTCTGCCGAGTTGTACTCCAATTCGAGTAAGCGCGTTGCGATTCAAAGCGAGGGAATGATCCCTAATGCAGTTTATTCCGATTGGCACCACGTGGCGATCACCTATGACGGCAAAGAAGTAAAGCTGTACGTGAACGCCGCCTTCATTAATAGCGTTGAAGTGACCGAGAACCTGGAGGATTGGTCGATCCGTAAGGCGTTTTTGGGCAAGACCGCCATATGGAATGACGGCACCTTCAACGGCTCTATGGATGAGGTGCGTGTGTATTCCAAGGTTCTGAGCGGTGAGGAGATCAATTTGGCAGGCGAGGTGTCCCGTGAGGCATCGCTGTCTACCGTACAACTGCTTTCTTCGCTGAGTATAGACGGAGAGGCGCTGTCGGAGTTCAATCCCTTTGCAGAGGATTACTACCGCGTGCTTCCTGAGGGAACTACCGAAGTTCCCTCAGTGACCGCGGAGGCTCCTTACCAGGATGCAGCTGTCAAGGTTATTCCCGCAGAGTCCATCCCCGGAACGACGAAGATCGAGGTGACCTATCCCGGCGGTGCAGTGCGCACGGTTACCCTGCGGTTTACCACCTCTGACGTAGCCCTGCAGCATCCCGAGCTGGATGACGTGCTTATCGACGATCCGTTCTGGAACGATAAGCTCCGGCATTTTTGCGAAGTGACCGCCCCCTACGTGCTGGAATCTTGGGTGACCAAGACTCACGACAATCTGCGGAACTTCGATAAGGTTGCGGCAGGCAACCGAAATACCAAGAATTACGTAGGCTCCATGACTTGGGGCGAGAGTGATTTTTACGCCGCAATGGCAGGTGCTTGCCGTCTGCTCAGACAGTATCCCAACGATGCGCTGGAAAAACAGATTTCCGGTTATGTGGATCACATTTTTGCCGCTTCCGAAAGCGAAGCCAGCGGCTATTTCAGCGTTTACAATCTGCTGATGACCGACGGTAAGGTGTTTGGCGAGACCTCCCGTGCATCTGCCGCAATGGATTTGTTCAATTTGGGCTATCTGTTGGAATTCGGCATTGCCTACTACGAGGCCACCGGTGACGCCCGTATGCTGCGGGTTGCCCTGCGCTTCTTGAATTTCACAGTGGATTACTCCGATCACGGTAAGCGGAACTTCGTTTCCTTCCACACCGGCGTGGAGTATAACATTGCCGCTATGGTGGAATTTTTGGAAAAGAATCCCCAGGTGCTGGAGGACGAGTATCTGAAGGATCTGGAGTGCGATACCGCCGACTATACCG
The DNA here is from genome assembly GCA_017453085.1 of Clostridia bacterium. Lineage (GTDB taxonomy): Bacteria > Bacillota > Clostridia > Oscillospirales > CAG-272 > CAKSQF01. The sequence goes on along the minus strand of JAFTKV010000020.1, from coordinate 3,087 downwards.
AGCTGCTTCATTATTTGCTGGCCTATCACGGCGTGTTCACCGATCCCGTCCGTGTGAACAATGCCAAATATGGCAGTTATTCCAACGACCATATCCCTTACGATCAGCTCCGTACCGCTACCGGTCACTCGGTTGTGGCAACGCTGTACTACTTCGGTCTTGCCGAGTACGGACGGCTCAGCGGCGATTTGGGTGCCACCAATGCGGCGTACCGTTTATGGGAAAACACCGTAAACAAGCAAATGTACATCACCGGCGGCACGGGTAGTGTGCATTCCTACGAGGGCTTTGGCGGTGACTATCATCTGCCCAATGAAGCCTACAGTGAAAGCTGTACCTCGGGTGCGCTGATCCAGTATAGCGACAGCCTTTCGCTGATGTTCTCCGATTCCCGTTATCATGATACCGTTGAACGGGCTCTGTACAACAATCTGCTGGGCAGTATCGGCACCGACGGTACCAGCTTCTTCTACACCAATCCGCTGGCCACCAATACTTCCTCCCGATATGAATGGCACGCCGTTCCTTGCTGTACCAAATACGGTCTGCTGATCTTCGGCAATCTGCCTCGCTACATTTATTCTTATTCCGATGACGACCTTTACGTGAATCAGTTCATCGGCAATACCGCTACGCTGCATTTGACCTCCGGAGACGTGAAGCTGCAGCAGGTTGCAAGCTGGGTGCAAGAGGGAAGTGCTACCCTGACCATCACCGAGGGTGCGGAGCATTTGGATACGCTCCTGCTTCGCTTACCCGATTGGTCTGCCGACACCAAGATTCTGGTAAACGGCAAAGCAGTTGCCTACGAAACAGAAAACGGCTATGCCGTGATCAAGGGTGGCTTCCGGAACGGTGATACCGTTTCCATCTCTGCAGACGTAACGCCGACTCGTGTGTACGCCAATGAAAACGTGATTTCCAACGAAGGCCGTGTGGCGATTCAGAGAGGCCCCATCGTCTACTGTATGGAAGGTATAGACAATCCCATGACCTTCCAGGGCGAAGCAGGCTTGTCTGTGGTACTTCCCAAAGAGAGCAAATTCACCGAAAAGAGGATCGACGATCTGTACGGCGGTGTGATTGCCCTGACCGCCGACGCCTCGATTATGACCGGCGAGACTACCTCAGACACCTACACCCTGACGATGATCCCCTTCTATGCCCGCTCTAACCGTGGCGGCAGCTCGGTTTACGTTTGGCTGGCAGAGGATCCTGCGCTCATTGATACCTATCCCGTTTCACTGGGTGATTCGGTAGAGCTGAAGACACTGGGGGCGAAATATACTGCCTCCACCAATGCACAGAATCCCCGTGGAGAGGGTAGCCGTGACATTGCGGTGATCGTAGACGGCGTGAAATCCTACGGAGACAGCTCCCGTCAGTTCGATACCTTCGGTGCTACCTTCAACGATCTGCTTGGTTCGAGAGAGAAGATCCAATGGTTCGGCGTACAGTTCGATCAAAGCTATTCTGTCACCCATATCGCATTCTACGAGGGCGGTCACTGGTGGGACGGCGGCTGGTTCGGCGCGGCTCCCTACGTGCAGGTGCTGATTGATGGCAAGTGGACCGATGTGGAAAGCAAACTCACCCCCGAATATCCCGGTGACTCTCAGGCCGAGCAAATGCCGGTGAACGAGGTGTATATCTTTACGCTCAGCAAGGCGGTGGATTGCGAGGGCATCCGCGTGCTGGGTAAAGCCAATGCACAGGCAGGTCATGCATCCTGCGCAGAGATTGAAGTATACGGAAGCAAGATCGATGCGGATACTCCCATAGAAGATCCCACCGATGATCCCAAGGACGATCCTGCCGATGATCCTGCAGGTGATCCTACTGATCAGCCCGATACGCCTGCCGAGCCGGGTGATTCTGACGAAAATTCCGTGGTGGATACGCCTCACGAAGCAGAGAAGACTCCGACTGCGACGATCTTGCTGATTTGTCTGGGATGCGTAGCAGCAGTAGCGATTGTCATCGTGATTGTGCTTGTCATTCGCAAGCAAAAGAAATAACAGCAAAACCTCAAAGGGATGCCGCACAAGCGGCATCCCCGTGGTTGTTTATTCTGCTATTGAAGATTTATCCCCAAAATTCACAAAAGCCGTCCATTCGGACAGCTTTTGTGATAGAATATAGTCAATTAAAACTTGGGCACGATCACGGGAGCACCGTTTTGCAGTGCCGACTGATGAGCGCAGATGCCTGCGGCGGTGATGTTGGCACCCATTTCCTCGTCGATCCAAGGTTTTCTGCCTTCGATGATACTGGACACGAACTCGTGTACCAAGTGAGGGTGAGATCCGTGATGACCGCCGCCCGCTCCCTTGGTGAGGGAAACCTGCGGATTCAGCGGATCGTAATTGCCGCCCACGGTAAAGCGCCACAGCTCTTCGGGCAGGCGGGTGTGATAGTTGGGCATCTCCTCGACCCGTACGTGATCGCGGCGGCCGCGGATTCCTTCTTCCGCATCCTTTGCGGTGGTGACGTAGGGCTGATCGCAATCTCTAAATCCCCATTCGAAGCAGGCGTCCGATCCGTAGACGTACATTCCCTCCAGATAAGTGCGAGCCGTTTCGAAAAGGGAACGGGTTGCCTCGCCCTTGAGTCCGTTTTCAAACTCAAAGAGCGCCGACTCGATGGGGAAGGGATTCTGATACTGCTTCTGCAGCTCCTCGGACATAGTACCCGAGCCGAAGCAGTTGACACGGCAAATGCGGGAATCGGAGAGCGCTACCATCGGGGCAATGGCGTGCGTGCCGTACCAGAAGGGAGGCAGCCCCAGCCAATACCAAGGCCAGTTTGCCATATCCTGATAATGACAGCCTCGCAGGAACTGAATCTTGCCGAATTTGCCTTCTGCTTTCATTTGGGAAGCGTAGAAAAATTGATAGGTGTAGAGGGTAGTCTCCATCATCATGTAATTCTTGCCCGATTTTCTGGTAGCGTCCACAATGCGCTGCAGATCCTCCAGAGAGGTTGCCATGGGAACGGTGCAGGCGCAATGCTTGCCCGCCTCCAGAACGGCAACGGTCTGATCGGCGTGATTGGGAATGGGGGAGACCAGATGTACCGCATCCACCT
>JAFTKV010000168.1 GCA_017453085.1 Clostridia bacterium | reverse complement strand
GATTCAGCACCATCTTCACGCCCTCCACTACCTTGTCGCCCTCGGAATAGCGGACTGCCAGCTCCAGATTGTCGGCAACGGGCAGGAGTGCCTTCAGGGCTTCGCCGTAAGCGTCGGTGTAAATGCCCTCCTTCTCCTTCTGGGAGCGGCGGCGGAAATTGTCGTACTCGGCAAGCAGACGGAGGTATTTGTCCTTCTGCTCGGCGATCTCGCCCTCTGCTGCGGACAGCTTTTCCTTTAGCTCGGCGATCTCTTTTTTGGCTTTTTTGGAGCCTTTGACCTCATCTGCCTTCTTATCAGCAGGATCAACAGCGTTTTCTTCCACGACAGGCTCGGTGGCGGGAGCTGTGTTCTCGTTCAGGGTCTCATCGGGGGTCATCATTTTACTTCCCTTCCTTTCTCTGTTTTGGGTTTACGGATCCTCAATCAGGAAGGATCCTTTTTACCGGGATCGGGGAGCATTCGCTGTGCCCGAATCATACCCGCAATGCCGCGGGACAGTTGTTCTACGGTGGAGATCACCTTGGAGTAATCCATTCGGCAGGGGCCGATCACGCCGATAGCGCCGATGGGTCTGCCGTCTACCGTAATGGTTTTGAAGATCAGCGTGGAGTCACCGCTCTGGTCGGCAGCGTTTTCGGAGCCGATGTAAACGTTGACGTCGTCTCCCTGCGCGCCTTCCACGATCTCCAAAAGCTCTTGCTTGTTGGAGAGCATCTCCAGCATAGATCGGAGCTTTTCAACGCTGGCAAACTCGGGGTATTCCAGGAATCGGTCTACGCCCTCTACCCGAAGGTCGCTGCGATTATCCGCCCGCAGTGCCTCGTAGATGCATTTGAGGATGGGACTCATCAGACTGCCCAGCCTTCCCATCGCCGTTTCCAACTCCATCATCTGGGAGAGCGTCAGCTGATCGGGCTCCTTGCCTACCAGCACCCGATTGAGCACCTGCTCCACCGCCCGCAGCTCCTCTTCGGTCAGCGGGAACTGGGATCTCACGGTTTTGGTGACTACGTTGGTCTCGGAGATCACCATGATCAAGAGAAAATCGTAGGGATCCATCAGCATCAGGTTGAATCTGCGCACCGTCTGACTTCTGGGACGGGAGCGCACTGCAATGGCGGGATAGTTGGTCAGCGTGGAGATCAGCCGCCCCGCATCGTCGATGATGCGATCCAGCTGACGGGTCCGCTGAGTAAGCAGCTCGTTCAGCTCGCGGATCTCGGTGGCGGTACGGTCGTAACTCTCCATCAGACTGTCCACGTAGAAGCGATAGCCCTGCTCGGAGGGGATGCGCCCTGCCGAGGTGTGCGGCTGCAGGAGATAGCCCATCTCGGTCAGCTCGGCCAGCTCGTTGCGGATGGTTGCGGAGGACAAGGCGATCTGCCCACCTGCCGCCAGCAGCTTGGAGCCTACCGGCTCGCCGCAGGCAATATGCGCATCGATGACAGCCTTCAGGATCTGTCGCTTGCGCTCACTGAGATTATGCTCCATCGATTTCGCCTCCGTTTCTCATTCGCTCCGCCGATTTTAGCACTCAAACCATCGGAGTGCTAATCTCTGTAACTAATATACACCCCAAATGCGACAAAATTTCGTTGTTTTTGTGAACATTTCGTTAACAATAGTTTCTGCTGATTAAACCTTCGGCAGGCAGAGTGCTAATTTGATAGTTTTGTTTGTCTGTTCCGACTTTGGATAGTGCGCTTTGCACAAAGGGCGCATCAGCAGAGAAAGGCCGCACAATCAAACGCCAAAATCGAGGCTGCCGTTTGCAAGCAGCCCCGATTTTCTGACAATGATTCAATTTGCGCTTTTCCATTCAAAATATGCGTCGAGTCCGTCTGCCATTCCCACGGCGGCACTTTTACGGAAGGCGTCGGTGGCCATCAGCTCGTCCTCCTCGGCATTGGACATATAGCCCATCTCCACGATGGTCACCGGAACCGTTGCCCAGTTGATGCCGGTCATGGTATCGGTTTGCCAGACCTTCTTCAATCTGATCCCGGTTACGGCAGAGTAGTGCTCCAGCATACAAAGCGACAGCGCATAGCTTTCCTCGTACAGCTGTCCGTTGTAGGGATTGATCTTCGTCTGACAGATGGTCATTGCTCCCCGCGTCTCAGAGTTGGCAGAGCCGTTTGCATGAATGCGCACGAATGCGTCTGCACCGTAGGCATTCGCCATCAGAGCCCGCTGTGCGTTACTGATCGTTACACTATGCGACTCTCGGATCATCAGCACGCTGTAGCCGCGAGCGATCAGCTCATCCCGCAGCAGCAGGGAGACCCGAAGATTCAGCTCTCGCTCGGCGATCCGGGTGGATACGCCCGCCGTTCCGCTGGAGAGCATCGCCTTCAGATCGTCGGAGCCGGGGCCCAGCGGCTCCTTTTCCTTCATTGCTTTTCCCTGGTGACCGGCATCCACGGCAATCAGCCTTGTGCTTGCGGGATAGTAGATGCCGCCCAGCGCATCCTGCAATGCAAGAGCCGAGGACGGTGCTTCCTCGGTCAGCTGATCGGCAGACAGACTGCAAAGCCAGCCCCGATAGAGGATCGTGACCGCCTCCTCTGTCTCTTCCACGGCGATCAGGGCGTGTCCCGCTCCCAGCCGGATCAAAACGGTGCCATCTGCCGTCGAGAGCGTCGTTTCCTCCACCGTGTACAGAACCCGCCGATCCGAATACTCCAGCACTGACGGTGCATCTCCCATTTCGGGAAGCTCCTCGACCTTGGCAGGCGGCTCGATTACCGGCGGCGCATCGGTGGTCGGCACGTCGTTGGTCACAGGCGGTTCGGTGATCGGTGCATCGGTAGTCGGTACGTCTGTGGTCACAGGTGATTCGGTGGCAGGAACATCCGTCTTCGGAGGCTCGGTCACAGAAGGTGTGGGAGGCACGGGGACGGTAGTCGTCGGTGTCGGGAGAGTGGTTGTCGATCCGCTCACGGTCGTCCCCGCCGATGTGACGGCAGGGCTTGGATCGGCAAACGTAACGGCATCCCCTCCGACGGTGGGGGTCACCGACGCAGGATCGCCGCAAGCGGTCAGCAGTACCGGCAACAGGGCAAGCAGGGTGAAAATGGGACGTTTCATATTTTTGTCCTTTCGACAGGTGAATTCACCTCGGTGTTTCCTCTATTGTAGCACGATGTTCCGTATCTGTCAATCAATTTGAGGTATTTCATGATAAACAGATTGTCCGATCCCTCCAATCCACGCACCATCCGCTGAAAAATACATAAAATGGTATCAATCCCGATGAAAGCGAGCCGATTTATGTTCATTCCCTTTTCGACGGCAGATACGCCTGTCGCCTGTTTCTGATCTTTGCACAGCACCACCCCGCCCCCATCATTCGACGGCACATTGGTCCGTCTGCTTTGGGGATACGATCCCTACCTTTTATCCAAATTGCTATCCGCTATCGCCGACGAGGCGCATAACCGCGGTATCCCCACTATCAAAACCTTCGATCCGCTG
>JAFTKV010000167.1 GCA_017453085.1 Clostridia bacterium | reverse complement strand
GAAGGGCTTCTCTATTGATCGATCTGGGACTGGGTGCAATAGGGCGTCCGGTGTTCTCCGGATTTGCCGGCGGGATCGGCGCGCTCTTTGGCGCGACCGGCGGATTCATCTTTGGATTTGTGCTGACCGTCGTCGTCATCGGCGTCGGCAAGCGGCTGTTTGGACGCAGTAAGATTGCGCTGACGCTGTCGATGGTGCTTGGCGTCGCCCTCTGCTACGCGGCGGGAGCGGTGTGGTTTGCCGCCGTTTACGCCACTCGCGGAGAGGCAATGAGCCTATCTGCCGTACTGTCTGCATGCGTGCTGCCCTTTCTCCTGCCAGAATGTTCCAAGATTGCCGCGGCAGTGGCAATCACGCTGAGACTTTGGAAGATCGTGGAGCGATAAATCTATAGATGAGTAATCCCCCGAGCAGGCTCGGGGGATTTTGGTTAGGAGGAAGTGTGTTACAATGCTTGATTCTCAAAATACTCGTCTAATCCAGATACTTCTACGGCGGGAACGTAAGTCTTGGCGTATTCCTGATTGCCGTTTTCTGTCTCTCCGATATATTTATAGAAGACGTAAAACGGAACGACCTGCACCGGCGTATCACTGAATAAGCTCGATAAAACGTACGATATTGATACATAGTCATAATCGGAAAAATCGATTTTCTCCTGTGCTTCCATGCAGAGCTTGCAGGAATGACCACCGAAAACATAACCGGCCGCAAGGAGTTCTTCTGCTCGTTCCAATGGAATCATCTTTGCTTTTCCTGTTACGGTATAGAACTTTGTGGGATCAGTACGTTGCCTCACATAGGTGATATTTACCACTTCCAACAGATCGTCGCTGACTATATCATCGCTCCAATTTGCAAAATTATCAAATTCAAGTGCGATATAATTGGAATCTCTATTTCCAACAAATGGACGAACAACGTGTTCGGATTCATTATAAAAATATATATACAACCAATCCACACTGTTTTCTTTATAGGCGCTGTAGTCACGTCGCACCTTCACATCTGTATAAACAACTCCAAAAATCTCGAACAACTTCTCTTTAATGCCCTCTAACGAAGCAATGATCTCCTCGTCGGTCTGTGAAAGTCGTGCTGTGATTTGCTCTCCGTCCAAAAACATTTTACGAGACGAGTCAAGCGTTGGTCTGATGCTAATCGCTTCGTATTTTTTTTGTTGAGAAGCATTAAAATGATAAATGTTACCAAGTTTGACAGTTGTTTCATAGTACTTTCCGATATCGAAATATTGATCAGATTCAATTTCATATTCAGGCTCCGGAACACTTAACGAAGCGCAAAGCCGAGGTAATATATCATCCAGCAGTTCAGAAAAATCATCTTTGGATATATCTTTACCGGTTTGAAGGTATTCATAGATCGGTAAATACTCCTTATCCGGGAGTTCGTTAATCGTCAGTTCGCTTGCATCTGAAACGACCAACGTCGTATATTGATTTGTTCCTCCATCATCTGTTTGATCTCCATTGAATAGGTTTGCTATGTCCGATGCCGTAAAGTGCATTTCTTTGGTGAAAGGCGGAACATGGTATCGCTCGGTTACAGTAGGATTAGCCAAGTTGGCAATCGGCAACGCCACCATCACCACCGCCAACACCATACACGCCGCGGCAATAACCCACACCCGCGGACGTCGGAAGCGGTTTGCCATCCGTCCTCGACGCATGGCGTCTGCGGCATCCTCCAAATATTCATCGCGGACGTATTCCAGCGAATGATAGAGCTTCTCTTCTTTCATAGTTCAAATCCCTCCTTTTCCAGATGCTTCTGCAGACGGATGCGCAGGCGGGAGAGGAGATTGCGCAGATAATTCTCCCGCAGTCCAAGCTGCGCGGCGATCTCGGCCGTGGAATACGTATAGTAATACCGACAGAGAAAGACGTTCCGATCACGTACGGACAACTCCGACAGGAATCGATCAATACTCTCTCCCAGTGCCCGCAGCTCCGCCTGCCCTTCTACCGTATCACGGGATGCAATGCAGTCGGACAGCTCCTCCAGCGCAAGAGTGACTTCGTCGCCGCCACGCTGTGCGCTTCTTCGGGAGCGGTATCTATCAAAGGCGAGATTGCGAGTGATCCGACCCAAAAAGGCGCGCAGACTATTGGGCTTTTCAGGCGGGATCGCATTCCACGCCCGCAGCCAAGTATCATTGACACACTCCTCCGAATCGGGAAGGCTGTGCAATATGTTGGCCGCAATCGTAAAGCAATATGCGCCGTACTTGGTCTGAGTCTCGGCAATGGCAGCCTCGTCTCTTTGATTATACAGGATAATGATCTTGCTGTCTTCCACGTTTTCGCTCCTTTCTGCTGAAAGCGTATATTGTCTGAAAGGTCCTTTCACTTCTATAGACGAAAAGATGGTCCGATTCGCACCATCGGAAGGTTTATTTTTTATCATTATAGCACAGATTCAGACAACTGTCCACATTCTCCCGAAAAACACTTGCCATTTTGCTAAAACTGTGCTATACTGGACACAAAGTTACGAAAGCAGGAGAATCATCATGCGAGCAGAAGAGCGAATCATGCAGGGGCTTCTTTTCTCCCCCGCCGACCCGGAGCTGAAGGCGATCAAGAAGAACGCCCACAAGCTGAGTCAGGATTACAACAAGACCTACGAGGATGAGACCGAGGTACGCGCCCAGATCCTCGCTTCCCTGCTGGGAGGAATGGGGGAAGGCACCTTCTTTCAGGGACCCATCACCTTCCATTACGGCACACACACGACGGTTGGCAAGAATTGCTTTTTCAACTTCAATCTCACCGTACAGGACGATGCCAACGTCACCATCGGCGACCGTTGCAACTTCGGTCCTAATGTGACCATCGTCACGCCACTTCATCCGATGATCGCCAAGGAGCGGGAGTATCTGCTGGACGAGGACGGTAATCGGGTTCGTCTTTGCTGGGCAAAACCGGTGAAGATCGGCAACGATTGTTGGTTCGGTGCAAACGTGGTGGTTTGCCCGGGCGTGATCATCGGCAACGGCTGTGTGATCGGTGCCGGCAGCGTGGTGACCCGTGACGTTCCACCCAACTCCTTTGCGGCAGGCAATCCTGCGCGGGTAATCCGTGAGATCGGAGAGGCAGACAGCATGAAGCACAAGCCCGAGATCCTCGGTGAATATCGGGTAGAGGAATAATCCTATAAATTTATCCCCTTTTCATACCGTTTGGGTAGAAAAGGGGATGTTTTCATTTTTCAAGCCTCCAACCGTGGTCGCCGTGGTAGATCATCTGACGGGTCATGCCGCCGTCAATGCAGATATTTTCGCCTGTGATAAAGCCGGCTCGATCGGAGCAAAGATAAAGCACCATGCTGGCAATATCCAAGGGATTACCCACTCTGCCCGCAGGTTGCTGAACGGCATCGGCACCGTCGTACACCGCCAAGCCCGTGTCGATCCAGCCCGGGGAGATGGAGTTCACCCGCACGCGACCTGCAAGGCTGACGGCGAGAGCGTGAGTCAGTGCGTGGTTACCGCCCTTTGCAGCCGTATAGGACTCAGTCTGGGGCTGGCTCATGCGGTCACGGCTGGAGGAGATGTTGACGATGGCGGCACCTTCGGCAAAATGATCGTTGAACAGTTTGGTCAGATAGAACGGAGCGGTCACGCCGACCTTCAGCGCATATTCGAAGTCCTCGTAGGAGGCGTGATCGATCCCTCTCGACAGCGGAGCGGCATTGTTGATGAGGTAGTCGATTTGACCGTAATCGGCGATCACGCGAGCGGCAAATCGCTCCAGCGTGGCTTTATCGGCAAGATCGCCTACGAAATAGGGATTCTCCAGCAGGTCGATCACGCACACCTTTGCACCAGCCTTGGCAAATTCCTCTGCGATGCATTTTCCGATTCCTCGGGCGCCGCCTGTAACGACGGCGACTTTATTGTAAAAATCAAACATTCTTCTACCTCTTATTCAGCGCAGGCAAGGAGATTCTTTGCTGAACGCACGATGGCTTCCGTCTGATCGGGATGGCCGTAGTGCTCGATGGCAAAATAGCCGTCGTAGCCATTCTCCAACAATTTCCGAACGTACGGAGCGATAGGCAGGTAGCCCTCACCGGTTGCTGCAGGAGCCATGCCTCGCTTGTACTTAAATCCTGTGCAGTTCTCTTCTTGACCACGGTCCTTGGTATGGACGTGCACGAGATAATCCTTGAGAAGCGCAAAGCCGTCCTCCATCCGCTCGTCGCTGTAAATGAAGTTGCCGGTATCGAAGGTATAGCGCAGCCCATCTACGTTTTGCATGAACCATAGCAGTCCAAGCGCACGGGCAAAGGGAGCATCATAGCCGTCAAAATCCTCCAGAGTGACGGTGATGCCCTCTTTTGCTGCCAGCTGCACTGAAGCACGGAGCATTTCGGTCATCCCGGAAATAGCATTGCTGGATCTCATAAACTCGTCCAAACGCGGATCGATCACGGGAGCGTCTGGCATTCCGATCTCGTCTAACAGAGCGTTCAGCCGATTAGCCTCGTCCTTCTCCAAAAAGCCTGGGATCACCAGGATCGCCTTCTGCCCCTCCGCTTTGGCGTTGGCAATATGCTGCTTCAAACGATCGTAATTTTGATATTCGTCTTTGTTCCAATTGTAAAACTCGAAGGAGCAGGCAACCTGCATTCCCGAGCGATGGATGGCTGGCAGCATCTCGGGATCGCGGGCAATATTTGAGTTATTGATATCAACGGCCTCGATGCCTGCCTTGACTGCGGATGCTAAGATCTCGTCGATGCTCTTGCCGCTCTGCTGCGCGGCGGTCATAACGTGGTCGTAAAAGATAGACAGCTTCATAGGATTCCTCCGACTGTTTTGATGTATCTCCATTATACAACGAAGAACCGAAAAATGCAAGAGCGGAACGAAAACTTTGGCAATCGATCCAATTCGTTGACAGATCAGTTGGGAAATGATATAATGAAATTGAG
>JAFTKV010000166.1 GCA_017453085.1 Clostridia bacterium | reverse complement strand
TGCTGACCGCAAATACCAAGGACGCATGGCCTGCCTACGGCTTTGGCGACCCCTTTGTGATGCGCTTTAACGGTATGTACTACCTCTACGTCAGCACCAAGGACGGCAACAGCGGCGTAAAATGCTGGTCGTCTCCCGATCTGGTAAACTGGACCTATGAAAAGTACTGCGCCAGTGAAAAGCTGACCACCGGTGCGTATGCCCCCGAGGTCTTCTACTATAACGGCAAGTTCTATATGTACACCTCCCCTGCCGGCAACGGTCACTACGTTCTGGAAAGCGACAGCCCCACCGGTCCCTTCAAGGCGATCACCGGCAATATGGGAATGTCTATCGACGGCTCCGTTTTTATCGACAACGACGGCAAATGGTATTTCTATACCGCAGGCGGCGGCAATATCCAGTGCTACAATATGACTTCTCCGTCTCAAATGTCCGGCGGTTTTGCACTGAATAACGTCAGCGTCAACGGCGGCTGGACCGAGGGTCCCATGGTCGTTTATCACGACGGCTATTATTACATGACCTATACCGGCAATCACGTATTGTCCGAGGCATACAGAATCTATTATGCCGCCAGCAACAAGAGCCCCACCTCTTATCCTTCCGGCGCAGACAATCCTCTGCTGGTGAACACCTCCTCGGAGGTTTCGGGTATCGGTCACAGCTCCACCGTCAAGGGTCCCGACCTGGACAGCTATTATATCGTTTATCACTCCCTGTTCAGCCAGAACGGCCCCAACCGTAACATGAACATCGACCGTATCGTGTTCAACGGCTCCAATATGGAGATCATGGGCCCCACCACCGCAAAGCAGCAGGTTCCCGATATGCCCGACGTTTACGCCCACTTCAATGCAGGCGATAGTCTGGATAACTGGACGCTAAGCGGCTCCTTCGGCACCACCGGCTCCGGACTTCCCCTGGCTGCCGGCAGCACCTTTATCTCCAACCACCGCTTTACCGATAATTATACCGCCGAGTACAACGTGACCTCCATTGCCAATGGCGGTATGGCCGGTGCGATCTTCAGCTACACCGACGCCTCCAACTTCGGCGCGTGCCTGTTTGATCCTGCTTCCCAGAAGGTGATCATCACCATTACCATCGACGGTAAGGCAACCGTAAAGGAAGTGGATATGGTCAGCTCCTTCAAAGAGAACGTCAAGTTCGACTGCGTACAGTCCCTTCAGATTGAAAAGAACGGTGACGACTACACCTTCTATATGAACGACCATCTGATCTCCAAGGTCAAGGATTGCGCATTGCCTGCAGGTGCGATCGGCTATATGGCACAGAATGCAGACGCTTCCTTCGGTTTCATCGGCGGTACTGCCGCAGTAGGCGGTCAGGGTGCTTCCGACGAATATAAGATCGCATACTCCATCAGCGGCTTCATCCCCGCAGACACCTATACCGTAGGTACCTTCCCCTCCGAAAAGAAGGGATCAGTTTACGCTACCGTTGCTAAGGAAGGCAACGTTCTCAACTACCGCGTACTGGCAGCGACCGATTCTTCGTACGATCTGAAGGCGCGCTACTATACGGCTGACAAAAACAGCAGTTGTGTCATCGAGATCTACGTAGACGGCGCACTGGCGATGGAATACACGCTGGAGGGCTCCAAAACGATTACTACCGCCGTGATTCGCGGTATTCCTCTGACCAAGGGACAGCACACCGTATCCATCAAGCTGAAGAACGGCGACGCAAGCTTCGTGGACTTCGAGCTGCTGAAGAATAAGGAAGTCAAGTCCACCTCCGTTGAATTCTCCAAGGGCGCAGACGGTAACGAATACTCCGACGGCATCTGGACGGTACAGAACGGCGTTCTGAAGATGACCGGCAATCTTGCTTGCGGTAAGCGTCTGTACGGTGATAAGAACTGGGGCGATTACACCGTGACCGTAGAGGTTACCCCCGGCGCAGGCGTCAACTGCGGTCTGCTGGTGCGTGCCACCAATCCCGGTGCTTGTACTTTCCAGCTGAGCGAAGGCACCGCTAAGGATGCCGAAACCAGTACCGACTGGGTAGAAGGTTACTACGTCGGACTGACCGAAGGCAACGTTCTGCTGGGCAAGCAAAGCTACGGCTACGATGCACTGAAGAGTGCCAAGGGTAGCTTCAAGGCAGGCACGACCTACACCATGAAGGTGGTTTGCCAGGGTGCTAACATCAAGGTCTACGTAGATGACCAGCTCTACATCGACTATACCGATGACAATGCGTATATGCAGGGTATGGTGGGTGTCAGAACTCATCAGTGCGCAGCTACCTTCGACAATCTCAAAGTATCTCCCATCGAATAAAACTCAAAAAGACTATGGCATTTGCCATAGTCTTTTTGATTGGTTTATCGGTAGCGCATCCAGACCAGCATATCGCTCTCGCCACGGTTGGCGAAGGCGTAGTAGGGGATCAGATGAATGCGGGTTGCGGTATAGCGGTCGGCAAGAGGGCTATACAGTGCGCTCGACACTTCGCTGATATAGCCGTCTACGGTGAGCTTGTTCAGTCCGCAGGTCTCGCAGAAGGTGATCTCGGGGTTCAGCGTGGTGCTGTACGCCAGACGGTGGAGATTGACGCCGCCATTGTCGATGCCCTCGGCACAGTACACAATGGGACCCATCATCAGCGCCGCCTTGCCGGTACAGTCGTTGACCTCGGCGTTGGCTTCGTACAGGGTGGGAGTCATCTCCAGCGTGAGGGTCAGCTCGGTGGGATTCTCCACTACCGCATAGCCGCCTTCCATTGTGTAGGGCGCGCTGAGGGTGAAGGAGCGACACCATCCGGGGATGCGGAGTGCGATCTTGTCAACACCCGTTGCGGTAACGTGGATCACACCGTCTGCGGGATAAGCGGTCTCCACAGTGACCGAAACACCGTCCTGCTGCAGCGTGGAGCTCATATACTGATCCACGTAGCAGGTGCTTCCCTGCACACGGTAGACGAATCGTTCCATGGACGAGGTAAGACGGTTGATGTTGGGGGGACAGCAGGAGCAGCCGAAGACCTCCAAGCGTTGTGTAATAGGATAGCGCTCGCGGTCATAGGTAGCTATATTTTTGTTATGATCCCGCAGGGTAATCTCCAGCGGATTCTCATAGAAAAATGCTTTACCGTCCAGAGACAGACCTGCCAGCATACCGTTGTACATCGCACGCTCTACGGTATCGGCGTAGGTAGAATCGCCGCACAGCTCCAGCATCTTCTGGGCAAAGAGCATCAGACCGATAGACGCACAGGTTTCAGTGTAGGCGCGCTCGGAGGGGAGATCGTAGGGCACGGTGAAGGCTTCGCCGATATTGGTCGAGCCGATGCCGCCGGTGATATACATTTTGCGGTCTACCACGTCCTCGTAAAGACGCAGGCAGGCATCCTTCAGCTCATCATCGCCGATCTCCTTGGCAAGATCTGCCATTGCAGTATAAATGTACATGGCACGAACCGAGTGACCGTCTGCGCTGCTCATTTCCCGCAGAGGGATCTGGCTTTGCTCATACGCTCGCTTCAAGCCTCGTTCGAT
>JAFTKV010000165.1 GCA_017453085.1 Clostridia bacterium | reverse complement strand
TTGTGCTGATTCCCGAGGTATCTCGTGCAGTCGTGTGTAAGCCTTTGGAATTCGTGCAGATCTCCAAGTCCAGGCATACCGACGAGGCGCTCAATCTGCTGGTGGATTCCAGAATGTACGAGGGGCTCACCGAAATTGATTTCTCCAACCGCTTTGATATGAAGCTGGTTTATGAGGATCGGCTGGAGATTTGCCTGGGCTCCTTTGAGGACTTTGCATACAAGCTGGATCTGGCACTTGGCATGATCCACGCATACTCAGAAGAAGCGTTCGGTAGGATGGAGATCATCTACGATGCAGACGGCGAGCTGCAGGGAATTGCCACGGTGCAGGATCCCGCAAAAGAGTGAATGGTTTTGTAAATAATTCGTGAACATTCGCGAAATCTATTGCAAATAAGGCGAAAATTTTGTATCATATTAGTATATAAAAATATTTGTGAGAAATATAGAAAGATTCAAGACGCAGGAGGATAAATACACATGGCTTTCGAAGAAACTATGGAAGAATTCAAGATCAAAATTAAAGTAGTCGGCGTAGGTGGCGGCGGAAACAACGCTGTTAACCGTATGATCGACTCGGGTGTCAAGAACGTTGAGTTCGTGGCAGTCAACACCGATAAAGCAGCTTTGCTCAAGTCCAGAGCAACCACTAAGGTTGCCATCGGCGAAAAGCTGACCAAGGGACAGGGCGCAGGCTCTAACCCTGAAGTAGGCGCATCTGCCGCAGAGGAGAACGCAGAGGACATCACTGCAGCTATCAAGGGCGCAGACATGGTCTTCATTACTGCCGGCATGGGCGGCGGTACCGGTACCGGTGCAGCTCCCGTTGTTGCGAAGATCGCAAAGGAACTGGGCATCCTGACCGTTGCGGTTGTCACCAAGCCCTTCAGCTTTGAGGGTGCAAAGAGAATGAAGCAGGCCGAGGGCGGCATTGAGAAGCTCAGCGAGAACGTTGACTCTCTGCTGGTTATCCCCAACGAGCGTCTGAAGCAGATCAGCACCACTCGTATTACGTTCCTGAACGCATTCTCCGAGGCAGACAACGTGCTGAAGCACGGCGTACAGTCCATCGCAGATCTGGTCACCTCTTTTGGTGTGATCAACCTGGACTTTTCTGACGTTACCACTATTATGAAGAATTCAGTCATGGCACACATGGGTGTCGGTGCTGCTCAGGGTAAGGAAAAGGCCGCTGAGGCTGCACGTGCTGCAATCTCCAGCCCTCTGCTGGAAACCTCCATTTCCGGCGCACGCGGCATTCTGGTCAACATCACCTGCTCCGCAGACCTGGGTCTGGAGGAGATGGATGCTGCTACCAGCATGATCACCAGCGAAGCTTCTCCCGATGCTACTATCATTTGGGGTGCTATCATCGACGAAAAGCTGGAAGACGAGATGCGGATCACCGTTATCGCTACCGGTTTCGTACAGGACGAAAAGGACAGCCTGGCTGCTCCCGTTGAAGAGGCAAAGCCCACTCTGGACGATATCGTAGGTAAGAAGGAAGAGGCTCAGGAAGACAAGACCGACAAGCTGCTCGGTGACATTTTCCTGCTGAATCGCAAGAAGTAATTCTACATACTCATCAAGAGCCTGCCGTACGGCAGGCTCTTTTGATCAATAAGAAAGGGGTCCGTTATGATCAAACGTTTTGCGGCGTATTACAGACCGCATATGAAAGTCTTTATTGCCGATCTGGCTTGTGCTCTGGCACTGGCTGTGATCGATCTATTTTACCCGATGATCACCCGCAGTATGCTGGATGAGTACATCCCCGACAAAAACATGAAGCTGTTGTTGATCTGGTCGGCGGTTGCGGTGATCCTCTATCTGGTCAAGCTGTTTTTTAACTACTTCGTCACCTATTACGGCCACGTGATCGGCGTGCATATGCAGGCGGATATGAGACGGAAGGCTTTTTCCCATCTGCAGGATCTGCCGTTTTCCTACTATGACGATCACAAAACCGGTACGATCATGTCCCGTGTGGTCAACGACCTGTTCGACGTATCGGAGCTGGCACACCACGGTCCGGAGGATCTTTTCCTCTCCGCAGTACTGTTGATTGGCTCGTTTATCCTGATGGCGGGAATCAATTTGCCGCTGACGCTGATCGTCTACGCCGCGCTGCCGATCTTCCTGATCTATATGATGCGCAAGCGGATCGATCTGTCCACTGCCTTCAAAAACAATAAGGTGGAGATCGGCGAGGTGAACGCCGCGTTGGAAAACAGCCTGTCGGGTATCCGCGTTTCCAAATCCTACACCAACAAAACCCACGAGCTGGAGCGGTTTGAGAGCCGCAACAAGCGCTTTGTGGAAGCCAACAAACGCTCCTACAAGGTAATGGCGCATTTCCATCCTGTGACCGCCTTTATGACCGATTTCCTCAATCTGGTGGTGATGATCGCAGGTGGCATCTTCGTCTTCAACGATTGGATCACGGTAGGTGAGTTTGCAGCCTTCGTCATCTTCGTCAACGTTTTCATGAATCCCATCCGCAAGCTGATCGCCTTCGTGGAGCAGTATCAGAACGGTATGGCGGGCTTCGTTCGTTTTACCGAGATCATGGACGAGCAGACGGAAAAAGAATCCCCCAACGCCATCACTGTAGACCGTTTGGAGGGCGAGATCGCGCTGGAAGGCGTCACCTTCGCCTATGACGAGCATAAGAACATCCTGACAGATCTTTCCCTCACCATCCCCAAAGGCGAGCGTGTGGCACTGGTAGGCCCCTCAGGCGCGGGAAAGACCACCATCTGTAACATCATCCCCCGTTTCTATCCTATTTCCTCGGGTAAGATCACCATTGACGGCATCGACACCGCAACCATGACACTGGAATCGTTGCGAAAGAATATCGGTATGGTGGCGCAGGACGTCTTCCTGTTCACCGGCAGCATCTACGAAAATATCGCATACGGCAAGCAAAATGCCACCCGGGAAGAGGTAGAGCAGGCTGCCAAGGATGCCAATATCCACGACTTCATCCTGTCCCTTCCCGATGGCTACAACACCTTCGTGGGCGAGCGGGGCGTGAAGCTGTCGGGTGGTCAGAAGCAGCGTATCTCCATCGCCCGCGCCTTCCTGAAGGATCCTGCAATCCTCATTCTGGACGAAGCTACATCTGCCCTTGATAACGCCACCGAGCTTGCGATTCAGCAATCTCTCGACCGTCTCTGCAAGGGACGCACTACGCTGGTGGTTGCTCACCGCCTCTCCACCATCAAGAATGCCGACGAGATCATCGTCATCGGCGACGAAGGCATCCTGGAAAGAGGCAATCACACGATTCTGATGGAAAAGCAGGGCATTTATGCAGATCTGTATAATTCTCAATTCGCGAATATGTAAGTATTACTAACTGAATTTGTGATTGCTATTTTTGCAGTGCAAGCATTTGCCTTGATTCATAAAAGCTTTTGGGGTGTGTGGACTTTTCTCGAAAAGTCCACACAAAAAATAAAAAAATTCCAAATCACCAACCTTTTCAACTTTCCATGTGTCTAATAGTCAGAAGCTTCTGAAAACCACAACAGAAAGGACACGCAAATGATCTATTCGGAAAAAAACGACGCTATGCTGGTGACCCTCACCCTGACCGGCGATCAATCGGCTTACGAAGCGCTGGTTATCCGCTGGCAAAAGGCGGTACTCGCCTCGGCAAATGCCATCACCCGCAACCATTATATGGCAGAGGACGCCGCACAGGACGCCTTCGTCTCTGCATGGATGAAGTTGGACAGCCTGCGCGAAGCCGACAAATTCGGCGCATGGGTGTGCAGAATCGCCAAGAACCGCGCCAAGAATATCGTCAGTCGCTATCGGGAGTGGGTCAGCTTGGACGATCTCCTGAATCTGGACGAAACCGCCGAGCGTTTTCCCGAAGAGCTCATCGGCGTGACCGATCCTCACGAAGCACTCCACGACAGTATCGGCGCACTGCCTGAAAAGGTTCGGCAGGTGATCCACCTCCACTATTTCGAAGGCTATTCCATCGCAGAGATCGCAGACCGTCTGCGGGAGCCGATTGGCACGGTCAAATGGAGGCTTTCAGAGGGTCGGAGGATCATCAGAAAGGATTTGGGTGCTGTGAACGAAAGAATTGACGATACTTTGGTTGAAAAAGTAATGAAACGGGTTGCAGAGCTAAAGCTCTGGCGGCTTAAAAACGATACGGCAGGCTTTGAAGCCGCTTATCGCGAAGTGCTTGCGGCAGTAGAAGAACTGCCCGAGTCCAAGGAAAAATACCACGCCATGGCAGATGTCCTGCAACTGGGCTGGTGGTGGCTCCCCGGTGCGAAGAACGATGCTCTCCGCGCACGCATCAAGGAAGCGGCAGAGAAGGGCGGCAATTTAGACGTGCTGTGTAATATCATCCATGGCGAGAGCGATAAACTGTCGGGCAAAGACAAGATCGAGTTTATCCGCGACAAGCAGATTCCCCTGCTGGAGCAGATCGGCTACCCACAAGGACTTGCAGAAGAATGGTTCTGGCTGGGATGCACCTATAGAGATAATGATCAGATCGACGAGGCGCTGGATTGTTATCGCAAGGTGCTGGAGATTGCGCCGCCCTCTTACGTATACTACGGCAACGCCAAAGCCGCCATCGAATGCGAGACTTGGGCACGTGACAAGGATTATGATAAGCTCAGTTTTGCCGCAGATGGGGAAGAATATCGTATCATCGACGGTGCAACCCGATTCTGGTCGCAACCCGGTTATTCTCGCGGAAATGCCGGAAGCGTTGATGCCGGACATCTCTATTATTACGCTTCCCGTTGCGACCACTATTTTATTGACCCCGCTATGAAGCTCGGAGAAGTCAAGCTTTCCAGCGATGGCGTATCCACTCTTACCTTTGCGGCGGATGATGTGACTATAGAAACTCCTTGCGGCAGATTTGAAAACTGCCAAAAATGGATCACCCATTACGAGAACCGTTGGCAGGGAAACTTGACGACCGCTTATTATAAGGACGGCGTGGGTATGGTGCGCTACGAACAGCAAACCAACGAGGAGTTCGAAGCCTATTTGCTCAGCGAGTATAACATCAACGGCGGCGAAGGTGTTTTTCCTCTTGCTACGGGTAATTACTGGTGCTATGAGAAAGAGGGCGAGAATCCCAACTATTCTATTCACTTTGACAAGTATGAGGTAACAGGTAGCAAAGATAACCGCTTTGTGCTGAGCTCCATTCATACCGCACAGCGCCTTGAGTGGGATGATCGCAATTGGAGTGAAACGATGCTTCGGATTCGGGACGGCTATGCGACACGGATTTCCGATCAAGAGTGGAGACTGAGCGATGTTCGTCCGTTGATGGAACAGGCGGAACGGCTGGCATCTACCGATTACGAGAAGGTTCATACCCGTGTTGCCAATAAGGTCATGCGTAGAATTTTAGACACCGATACCAACTTCACCCCCGATGCAACCGAACTGGGTCGTTGGAACTTCTTCCAAAACAGCACCGTGTGTAAGAAGCGTGGCGAGCTCACCCTTTCGGAGCCGGGAAGACGACGTTATTCCTTTGAATGGAAAAACTATTGCAATAGCGAACACTATCCGTTGTTAATGAATTTTATGTATGATCTGATCAACGACAATATCGGCTGCGTTTGGTCGGACGATTGGACACCCGGTATGGTCACAACGCTCAAACTGACTCGCTTCAGGAAAGAATTGACGATTGATTTGGCGATTAGCGATGTAGGCACGATTACTACGCCTGCAGGAACGTTCGACAATTGTCTCTCGGTTGCTCTCAACATCAAGGGCTTAGACGGCGGACTTGCCTACCAAGGCGATCACAAAACCTTCTACTACGCACCCTCCGTCGGTATCGTCCGCATGGACAGCGCAGACGCAGAAGGGAAGCTCAACGCCCGTTACGACCTCACCGCCTACGAAGGTGTAGGAGCCGCCGACGAGTATTTCCCCATCTTCGACGGACTGTTCCGCCGCTACGATGCACAGGGGATGCCCGATCATCTCATCGGTGCGGTGGAGTACACCTGCGTGACCTCTCCCAAGGGCTCGCTGGTTCTCTTCGCCGATCAAATCGGCGTGGAGAAGATCAACAAGTAATCGTACAGCAAAACCGCTCCGAGCTTTACCTCGGAGCGGTTTCTTTATCCGCCTGACGAGTATTCGTCAGGCGATATTCAAAAGTTCTTGGAAGTCACGAAACCTTCTTTCAAGAAGGTTTCGTGCGGGGCATGGGGCAGAGCCCCATCGACCTCTTTACCACCAAGGTTCGCAGTTGAACATCAGCGCGATGGCAGCGGAGCAGCCCCAAGGATCGTAATCCTGATCCTGGGTCTTGTCAGCCCATGCGGTCCAAACGATGTCTTCTTTGTTGCGGTTGGCAAAAGCGGTGTCAGCGTTGAGCTGCA
>JAFTKV010000164.1 GCA_017453085.1 Clostridia bacterium | reverse complement strand
CTCGCGGCAAGCACTGTCGCGGGGATCATATAAATAATATAAAGTTAGCTTGCAAGTTTGTTCGGCCCCGCCGACTTCTCATAAATAGCGATATATTATGAAATATGGATCTCGGAAGGAGAAGGAACGCTTCTGTGGAGAAGCTGACTTCTCCTTCTTTTTCGGAAAGGAAATCAGTATGAAAATTCTTTGTCTGGGAGACGTGGTCGGTCCTGTCGCCGTGGATCGGCTATGCAGCACCCTGTGGAAATATCGGAAGGAGCATCAGATCGACTTCGTGATGCTCAACGGCGAGAACGCCGATGCGGGCAACGGCATCACCAAAGCGACCGCAGAGCGGCTGCTTTCCTCGGGGGTGGACGTGATCACCGGAGGCAATCATATCTTCCAAAAGCGGGAGATCTACCGCTATCTGGACGACGAGGAGCGGATCCTGCGCCCTGCTAACTACCCCGCCGAGCTGCCCGGTAAGGGTGACACCATTCTGGACGTCTGCGGCTGGCGGATTTTGGTCATCAACGTGCAGGGAACCGTCTTTATGGATGCGCTGGACTGCCCGTTCCGCACCGTGGAGAAGCTCCTGGAGCGCAATCGGGGACGCTATGACCTGGCTTTGATGGATATTCACGCCGAGGCGACCTCCGAAAAAATTGCGCTGGCAAGACACTTTGACGGAAAGATCGACGTCATTGTGGGCACCCATACCCACGTCCCCACCGCTGACGCAAGAATTCTTCCGGCAGGCAGCGGATACGTCACGGACCTTGGAATGTGCGGCGTTTTCGAGAGCGCACTGGGGGTTGACGTGAATTGTATCATCCGTAAATTGAGATACAAAATTCCGACAAAATTCGAGCTTTCGGACGGAAATGTAACTTTTCAAGGCGTTGAGTTTGTAAAAAGCCCACAAACGTTTGGAACGGAATTTGTATCAAGAGTAGAATTTTGCTAAGAGTTTCACACCCTCTTGCACCCGGACCGAAAATTTGCTATAATATTGAAAAGGGTATTGATACCCTATAGGCCCTTTGTGAGAGGAGAAAAGACATATGGAAGTTTTGAAAGTATCGGCTAAATCCAGCCCTAATCTGGTTGCAGGTGCTATTGCCGGCGTGATCCGCGAATTCGGCGAAGTAGAGGTACAGGCGATCGGTGCCGGTGCTGTGAATCAGGCGATCAAAGCGATCGCAGTTGCAGGTGCATTCCTGACCGAGGATCAGATCGACATCAGCTGCAAGCCCTCCTTTGCGGAAGTTTCCGTAAACGACGAGCAGCGCACCGCCATCAAGCTGATCGTAAAGGCCGACAAGTCTGCTGAATAAAGACCTATCTACCAAAACGAACAGAAACATCCCGCACTCTATCGGAGTGCGGGATGTTTCGCTATCGGAGTAGAAGATCGGATAGCCGAAGGATCTCGGGGGCGATCCGCTTTCGCTCTCGGTGGGTGATGAAGGTATAAAGCGGGTAGGACAGCGCTGCAATGCCAATGCCGGCAAGGCCGATGGCAATACCGGGGATCATCGGCTCTCCGATGCCCAGCGTGGCTGCCAGATCGGTCATGATAAGGCTCATACCAAGCCCCATGATCAGCGCACCTACGATGCCTACGGTCAGCGCGATCACCGAGGCTTTTCGGGTGACGTCCCGATCCAGCTTTCGCAGCCTCATCAGCATTTGCTGCTTGTCATCGGGTGCGGAGGGGGATGCGTAGCGGCTGCGGATGGATTGGATCTCCTTCTGCTCCTTGGCGGAGTAGGCGAAGGAGAAGGATTCGTTCTTGTTGTCTTCCATAGTAACTCCCGAAGCGGATCACCGCTCCTTTTCTTTGTCATTCCGGATGGCGCGGGTGGCAATCACGATCATAAAGATCGACATAGCGATCACGGTGAGGCTGATCCCCGCACCGGTGGCGGCGATCATGATCCGCCGAAACTGGGGAGACTGATCTTTGCCGAACTGAGATAGCATTGCGGTCTCCAGCGCCAGCATGGAAACCAGTGCCGCAGACAGATTGATCCGCTTGGTTGCGGACATCACGGGACTGTTGTATTTGCGGAACTTGATGATGTCGATAATGGCGTGCGTGGTGATGTAAAAGGTGTAGGCGGCCATGACGTAGATCAGCATACCGCCGTATTCGTAGCCTCTGTCCTGATACAGGATCATCAGCACCGCACCGGTCAGCGTCAGATTCAAGGTCAGCAGGA
The DNA here is from genome assembly GCA_017453085.1 of Clostridia bacterium. Taxonomy (GTDB): domain Bacteria; phylum Bacillota; class Clostridia; order Oscillospirales; family CAG-272; genus CAKSQF01. The sequence continues at coordinate 2,338 of JAFTKV010000164.1, read as the reverse complement.
TGACGCCGCACAGACGGGAGCGGCGGTATTCACCGATCCGGTCTGTGCCGATGCCCGCCTTTTTCACGTAGCGTGCCAGCAAAAATCGCAAAATCGCCAGAATAGCGTAATAGCCGGAGAGGATCCCGAACCATGCGGTATGATAATAAATGGCAAGTCCCGCGTTGAGCAGGATGTAGAGCAAATTGATTGCCAGCGAGCCATACAGCGTTACCGTAGTGCGGAACTCCACGTTGGTAAGGAATAGTCCGCCGTAGCGAGTGGAGTGTACCTTGCTTTTGCCGGAGCGGAACCAGCCGGGAAAATATCGGATGCAGCGCATGGTCACTACGGTGAGCGAGTAGAAAGCGGCTACGTACACGGGGCTGACGGCGGGATTCTCGTCCCAGCCCTTCACCAGCACCCAAACGGTTGCCGCACCGCTGACGATGGGCAGCAGGATCACCATCCACAGGGGAGGGTAGAGCAGGACGGTCAGGAGCCGCCTCCAATTTTGCCTGAAATACGTGGAAATTGAGGATACGAATCGTTTCATATGCGTTTTTTGATGCGAACGGTGAAGGTGGAGCCCTTGCCGCTGACGCTTTCCACCGCGATCTCTCCTTCTATAATGTCTACGATCCGTTTGACCAGTGCCAGCCCCAGTCCGTTGCCGCGGGTGGCGTGGGAGGTGTCGCCCTGATAGAATTTTTCGAAAATGTGTGCGCCTACCTCGGGGGTCATCCCACAGCCCGTGTCGGTGACGCTGACCGTGGCGTGGGTCTCGTCTGCGGTAAGCCGCACCGAAACGCGCCCCCCTTCGTCGGTGAATTTGAAGGCGTTGGAGAGCAGATTGCTCCAGACCAGCGAAAGCAGCTCCCCATCGGCAAAGATCGCAACCTCTTCCGCAATATCGGTGTCGATTTCGATGTTTTTCTTCTCCCACTCACTCTCGAACCGAAGCAGGCATTCGCAAAGCTGCTCGCCCAGATCGTAGGTGGTGTTGTCGGGGAAGATCTGCTGATTCTCCAGCTTGTTCAGCTTGAGGATATTGGTGATAAGCCCTGCCAGCCGTCGGGAGGTGTCCGAGATGGCTTGTGCGTACTCGATCCGCTTTTCCTGCGGCAGATCGGGATCCCGCAGCATGGCGGCGTAATTGCCGATCACCGCTAGAGGAGTTTTCAGCTCGTGAGAGACGTTGGCAACGAAGTCGGTGCGCAGGGTCTCCACCCCTGACAGCTCCTCGGCAAGGCGGTTGATGCCCTCGCCGATCCGATTGAAGGTGTCCTCGTCGTCCGCCTTGGCCAGTCTGGGCACGCGGGCGGAAAAATCGCCCTTCATCAGCTTTTGGGTAGTGTTGACGATGATCCGCGCGGGGCGGGTGACGGTGAGCTTCCGACGGATGAAATCCACGGTGGCACAAACGAGGCTCAGCAGGATCACGTTGAGGAAGGTGATCTTGGCCGCCGATTGAATGTGCGCCGAGGTCAGGTCGATTTCCATGGCGTTGGACATGACCGTGATAAAGAGCATCAGACAGCAAGTGGTGACGAAGGCGACCAGCAGAAAGAAGACCAGAAAGCGGTTCACCGAGCGCAGCAGCCTTGCAAATCGGCCGGAGCGGATCATTTGATCACCGCCTTATAACCCAGCCCGTGAACCGTGACGATCTCGAAATCGTCGCAATCGGCAAGCTTGCTGCGGAGCTTGGTCATATATACATCCACCGTGCGAGGCCCCGACGCAGTATCGGCATCCCAGAATTCGTCCATCAGCTGGGTACGGGTGAAGGTCTTCTTGGGATAGGACAGCAATTTATAGAGCAGGCTGAATTCCCGATTGGTGAGAGACAGCTCCTCGCCTCTGAGATACGCGGTATGCTCGTCGGCGTCCATGACGAAGGCTCCCACCTCCAGCTTGCGGCTGGAAGCGATCTTGGCACGGCGCAGAAGCGCACCGATCCGCAGAAACAGCTCGTCCAGATCTACGGGCTTGATCATATAATCGTCCACGCCGATCCGATAGCCCTTCTGCTTGGCGGCAAAATCGTCTCGGGCGGTCATAAAGAGGATGGGGATATTTTCGCTCTGCGTGCGGACGCTGCGAACGAACTCGAAGCCGTCTATATCGGGCATCATAATATCGGAAACGATCAGATCGAACACGGTCTCGTACATGGCGTCGTAGGCATCACTTGCATTGAGACAGCCGATGGCCTCGTAGCCGCTGCGGCTCAAAAAGGAACAGACGGTGCGGTTCAGATCCACGTCGTCTTCCACAACCAGGATTTTGAACATAATAAACCTCCCTGCGGCATTTTTTACATTCTATCACGCAAATGTTAAAGTTTTGTTTCTGT
>JAFTKV010000163.1 GCA_017453085.1 Clostridia bacterium | reverse complement strand
TATTTTTGAAGAAAGCTCTTGCTTTTTTCTTGGACTTGTATTATAATAAACACGTCGCTTGGTTGACTACTCAACATTTTTGGCGACAGCATTTCCCCGCGGAGGCTTATATGGAAGCAATTACCGAATTCTACAAACAATTTTGTACCGAAACAATCGACCCACAGGGTAGGTTGACTCACTTTGACATTCGCTATCCCGACAACTTCAACTTCGGCTACGACGTCGTCGACAAGCTCGCCGAGATCGCACCCGACCGCGTTGCAATGGAATGGTGCAACAAGGCAGGCGACCGCCGCACCTTCTCCTTCGGCGACATTAAGGTTCTCAGTGACAAGGCTGCCAACGTCTTCCGCGCACACGGGATTGGAAAAGGCGACCGAGTTATGGTCATTCTCAAGCGGCATTACGAATACTGGTACGTCACCGTCGCACTGCACAAGATCGGCGCGGTGCTGATCCCTGCCACCAATATGCTCACCGTCAAGGACATCGTCTACCGTGTCAACACCGCCGCCATCAAAGCGATCGTCTGCACCAACGAGGGTAAGGTCGCCGATTTTGTGGAGGAAGCAGCAGCGAAATGCCCTGCTCTGGAGCAAAAATACATCGTCCGCCAATGCCGCGAGGGCTTTATTCCCCTCACAGACGAGATCGAGACAGCATCCGCGGAGCTGTCCCGCACAGAAAACGCCGCCACCGACCCGATGATCGTTTACTTCACCTCCGGCACCACCGGCGAGCCCAAGGCAGTCATTCACGATTTCACCTACCCGCTGGGGCACATCCTCACTGCCAAGTATTGGCAATGCGTGCAGGAGGACTGCCTGCATATGACGGTTGCAGAGTCGGGATGGGGCAAGACCTCCTGGGGTAAGATCTACGGACAATGGATCTGTGGCGCACCCGTTTTCGTCTACGATTTCGACCGATTCGTGGCAAGGGAGCTTTTGGAGAAGCTGACCGAATACAAGGTCACCACCTTCTGCGCGCCTCCCACCATCTACCGCTTTCTCATCAAAGAAAAGCTGGAGGATTGGGATCTCTCCTTCATCAAGCACGCCTCCACCGCAGGCGAAGCACTGAACTATGAGATCTTCAAAATCTTCAAGGATAAGACCGGGCTGGAGATCAAAGAAGCCTTCGGTCAGACCGAGACCACGCTGATCCTCGGCAATTTGGCAGGAAGCGCCAACCGTCCCGGTGCCATGGGGCTTCCCTCCCCCGCCTACGACATTCGTCTGGTGGATGCCGACAACCAATTCATTACTGCCCCTCACGTCACCGGCGAGATCGTGGTGATCCCGCCCAAGGACAAGAAGCAGGTGGGCCTGTTCTCCGGCTACATTCACGAGGATGAGCTGTACGCCCACGTCTGGCGGGGCGGATTCTACCACACCGGCGACACCGCCTATCTGGACGAGGACGGCTACATCTGGTATGTGGGCAGAAACGACGACATCATCAAGTCCAGCGGTTACCGCATCGGGCCCTTTGAGATCGAAAGCTGCCTGATGGAAAACCCCGCCGTTCTGGAATGCGCCGTTACCGGCGTGCCCTCCGAGACCCGCGGCTACGTGGTGAAGGCAACTGTCGTGCTGGCCAAGGGCTACGAGCCCTCCGATGCGCTGGCAAAGGAGCTGCAGGAGTACGTGAAGCACCAGACCGCGCCCTACAAATACCCCCGCATCGTAGAGTTTGTCGACGAGATGCCCAAGACCATCTCGGGTAAGATCCAGCGGGAGGTCATCCGCCAGAGAGACAAAGTCAAATACGGAATCATTGATTAATAAAAAAGAACTCCCACACGGGAGTTCTTTTGGTTTATGGTAAGAAGGTGTTTCAAAAAGCCGTTCTCTAACGCATGATAAACAGAACGTGCGAAATGAATTCGTACAGTTCCCAAGTTAATTCCAGCGCAAACACTCCCGCCCAGCACAGCGCGTAAATCGCCCAGCCACGTCTTTCGTCCCAGTCCTCGTACGCACTGATCAAAGTGAGCGTCGCTCCACACAACGGAAAGATCAGCTCAAGTCCATCCCACACGTTCGTCACCGACAGGACGAAGGCTGTCAGAAAAAGCACCACCATTGCAATTCTGAGCCAAAATGCTACTTTTTCAAAGGTGGTTTTTCTGTACCACCACACGAGCAATCTGTTGCGCATCCCAATTTCCTCCTGCCCATCGGCGTGTATTTTTCTATATTCATTTTATCACGCTCCGAGAAATCTGTCAATCCTCCCCTGTTTTTTTCCTGTATTTGCTCAAAAGTTCACAAAATGTTCATAAATATTCTCCATTTTCCCCCTTGACAACGGCGGTTTTGTCTGCTATCCTATAACTGTACTAACCGCCATAGTACAGTTGCGCAACGAAAATACTATGACAAAATCAGAAAGGAGGGGCTATGGTCACCATCGATAAATTTTCGCGGACGCCCGTCTACGAGCAGATCGCCGACGGATTCTGTCGCGAGGTACTTTGCGGACTGATGCCCGAGGGGGCGCAAATGCCCTCGGTGCGGGAACTGTCCGTCCTGCTTGCCACTAACCCCAACACCGTACAAAAAGCATATCTGGAGCTGGATCGCCGCGGCGTCATCAGCTCTGCCCCCGGAGTGGGCTCCTTCATCCGCCCCGGCGCAGCAGAGGCCATTCGGGAGGGGATGCGCTCTCTGATGAGAGAGATCACCGCCATCGCCCGGGAGCTTGCCCTTGCCGGCATCCCCGAGGAGGAGGTGCAAGACTGCATCCGCTCCGCTTACCGCGATCCCGCATCCATCCAAACCGAAAAGGAGTAACAGTATGATTCACGCCGAAAACGTCACCATGCGCTTTGACGACTTCACTGCGCTGAACAAGCTTACCTGCACCATCCCCGACGGCTGTATCTACGGTCTGATCGGCAGTAACGGCGCAGGCAAATCCACCTTCCTGCGGCTGATCTCGGGCGTCTACCGCCCCGCCGAGGGAAACATCACCGTAGACGGTCAGCCCGTTTGGGAAAATCCTGCCGTCAAAGGGGAGATCGTCTACGTGCCCGACGATCTCTATTTCCTCCCTCAGTCCAATATGAACCGTATGGCATCCTTTTACCATGCGCTCTATCCCCATTTCAGCTACGAGCGGTTCAAAAATCTGACCGCCACCTTCAAGCTGAACCCCGCCGCCAATTTCAACACCTTCTCCAAGGGTATGCGGCGGCAGGCTGCAACCGTGTTGGCACTGTCCGCACAGCCCAAATATCTCTTCTTCGACGAGACCTTCGACGGACTGGACCCCGTCATGCGCAATCTCGTCAAGCAGGTGATCTACAACGACGTGCTGGAGCGCAAGACCACCACCATCATCACCTCCCACTCGCTGCGGGAGCTGGAGGACGGCTGCGATCAGCTGGCGCTCCTGCACCAGGGCGGCATCGTCTTCGAAAGCGACGTACAGAATCTGAAAACCTCGCTGATCAAGGTGCAGATCGGCTTCCGCGAGCCCTTTGACCGCGCCCGCTTCGACGGGCTGGACATCGTCAGCTATACCCAGGTAGGCTCGGTGGCATCCCTGATCGTCCGCGGCGCTCAGGAGGAGCTGTCTCCCCGTCTGTCCGCCATGGAGCCTGCACTTCTGGACTTCCTGCCCCTGACGCTGGAGGAGGTCTTCATCTATGAAATGGAAGCCCTTGGCTACGCCTTCAAGGACGTTCTGATGTAATTCTCGGAAAGGAGTTTCGATATGTCTAAGTTTTTCAGCTTCAAGCTCTATCGGGAAGGAATGAAGAAGTCCCGACTGGCGGGTATCACCATCGCTTCGGTGATCACCGCGCTGACTGCATTGATCCCCTTGGTACAGCTGCTCTCCCCTACCGTTTACTATGAACCGGGATTTGAGCCTGTCACCGTGATCATTTCCCCTTCGGATTTTGCACTTCCCCTGCTTTTATTGCTCTTTTTAACCCCTATTCTCACTTTGACTATGTTCAGCTTCCTGAACAAGCGAAATGAGTCAGACTTTTATCACGCCATCCCCTTTACCCGTCCCTGCGTTTACTTTTCCTTTTTAGCCTCGGTGCTGACTTGGTTGGTATTCACGTTGATCGCCACCCTTACTCTGACCACCGTTCTGTGGTGCTTCGTTCCCTACACCGCTTTTTCGATCTCCACGCCGTTCCTGCTGTTTGGAGCCTATTTTCTGGCGACGCTTTTGCTCACCGGAGTGACTCTGCTGGCCATGACATTGACCGGCACCACCATGTCCAATCTGCTCATTTTCGCTCTGCTCTTCCTGTTCGTGCGGGTCAGCGGTGCGCTATTCGTCTACGCTATGGAACACAAGTTCTCGCTGATGATCACCGCGCTGACCCCGGGACGCCTTCTGCTCCCCGAATTCAATATGCCGATCGCGCTTTTGGCAGTGCTGGTCACCGGCGACGAATCATCCGTCTTCGCCAATCCTTCCCTTTGGATCTACACCGCCGTGGTCTCGATCCTGCTGATCGCCGCAGGTGCGATCGTCTACTTCAGGCGTCGCTCCGAAATGGCCGGCAAATCCGCTCCCAATGCGATTTTCCAGCACGTCTACCGCTGCGCAGTTGCACTTCCGATGGCATTCCTGACCGCATTTTACATCATCGTAGAAGGGTATGACATCGAAGGAATCATCATTTTCATAGTGCTGACGCTGATCCTCTACTATCTCTACGAAATTCTGACCACCAAGCGGCTGAAAAACTGCCTGAAGGCGTCACTTTTCCTCCCCGTTCTGGTTGTAGGAGGGCTGCTCTTCTTCGGCGGCGTAACGCTGGCATCCAATATCGCCGCAGATTACGCTCCCGATGCAGACGAACTGGAATCGGTGAGCATCTATCGGGATTCGGCTCATGGATATCAGGAGCCAACCTATCAGGAGTTAGTCGCTCAATCCGTGGAGATTACCGATCCTAAGGTACTGGAATTCGTTGCCGACAAGCTTGCAGAAATGAAGCAGATCGTCTCGAAAAAGGGAGTGGACGCTTATCGGAATCCCAACCGTGCGCTTGCCTACGAAGACGGTACTATGTACTACCAAAGCTACGCGGACCTGATCACGTTGAAGATCACCGAAAAGTCGGGCCGAGTCTGCGGACGCACCTTCCGTCTGACCATCGACGACTATAACCGTCTCATGACCCTTTTCACCGAGACAAAGGAATACGAGGAATCTTACCTTTCTCTCCCCCCCAAGGATGTGATTTTAGGTTATCACGTGAACAACGTGTATGATGAGCACACCCAGACAAAGATTTGGGACTCCTTTGTAAGCGAGTTCAATGCCCTCACCCACGAGGAAAAAGTAGAAGCACTCAACACCCACTCGTTTACTCTGTCGCTGAACGTATGGGGAACAGTAGGCGTGAACGGATTCTATAACGAATATCCTCTGGAGCCGAGATTTTTCCCAAAGACCTGCGCGATGGCAGTAAAAGCCGCCAACGCGGATTACGAGACAGGCTTCCGGGATATGCTGAATACTTTCAAGGAATTCCCGTCGAAAAAAGTCTATATCAATTTGTATATGGAAGGCTATTCCACCGGCACCACCGGGGCAGGTTCCGATTATCTGGAGGCATTGGAATTCGCAGATGGCTGTCCGGCACCTACCGATCCCGCTGCCGTCCTGTTCTCCCTGTCGTTCGAATATGACGGATTCTACTTCGATCGGTACTATCTGCTGTCGGCAGAAGATTTCAGCTCCTTCTGCATCCAATTAGGGATGGGAAAGCCCGGCGAGTTCGAAAAGCCTACCGTGATCGAATAACCCCACCAAAAATTATGCCCCGCAGCAATGCGGGGCATTTTCCCAAAACAAGCACACATTTCTTCCACCAAAATGCAAGCCGACGAGTATTCGTCGGCTTTTTCAAAAGTTTTAGGAGTTCAAAGAACCCTTTTTCAAAAGGGTTCTTTGTGGGGTTTGGGGCAACGCCCCAATAGATCAAGTCATTGCCGCGCCGTCTACGGAGAGGAGCGCACCGGTGACGTAGGATGCCATGTCGCTGGCCAGGAAGACGAAGGCGTTCGCCACTTCCTCGGGGGTGCCTACTCTGCCCAGGGGGATAGTCTTGCTGATGGCGGCAACCATCTGCTCGGGGAGGGCAGCAACCATGTCGGTAGCGGTCACACCGGGGAGAACGGCGTTCACACGGATGTTGTCTCTGCCCAGCTCACGGGCGAGAGAGTGGGTCAGACCGTTCACCGCAAACTTGGATGCGGGATATGCGGAGCCTGCGGGCTGACCGTACAGGCTGACCATAGAACTGGTGTTCAGGATAACGCCGCCGCCCTGCTCCTTCATGATCTTCGCCGCTGCCTGAGAGCAGTAGAATACCGCGTTCAGGTTCAGGTCGATGGTCTTCTTGAAATCCTCGGGATTGTAGGTGTAGATGGAATCTCTTGCCGACACGCCTGCGTTGTTCACCAGAATATCCACCTTGCCGAAGGCAGCCTTTACCTTGTCGGTGGCCTCGGCAACGGCAGCAGGATCGGACAGATCGGGCCAGAAGCCGTTTACAACCCAGTCGGGATTCTCAGCCTTCAGCGAGGTCAGCGCCTTGGTCACGCTCTCTTCACGGGAGCCCCAGACCGATACGGTAGCACCCTCTTCCAAAAATCTCTTTGCAATTGCATAGCCGATGCCGCGGGTTCCGCCCGTGACGATGGCTACCTTTCCGTTCAGCAGCATAATAATGCCTCCTTGTGATAATTTCGTTACTATAGTGTAACACATTTCGGGAAGACTGTCAAGAGATTTATAAAAAAGCCCGCCCTTCAGCAAATGCCAAAGGGCGGAGAATCTCAGAAATTCCACATGGTGAAGGTCAGAATGAACAGCAGACCGAAGTTCACCGCAGAAAACAGCTTCACGTAGGAGCCGGTCTTGCCGGGATTGTGGGAGGTATATTCCCGCAGTGTGATCAGACTGGCCAGCGAGGCGATCAGCGTGCCTACGCCGCCGATGTTCACGCCCCAAAGGAGCTCGCGGTAGTTGTCAGTGAACTGGGACAGCAGAATCGAGGAGGGCACGTTACTGATGACCTGGCAGGAGATCACCGATACCAGCAGAGTGCTCTTCTCCAGCAGGAACTCCAGCAGGTTCCGCACTGCGTCGATCCGCGCCATATTGCCCGAGAAGACGAAGAAGGCCACGAAGGTGAGAAGCAGCGGATAGTCCACCATCTTCAGTGCCTTGCGATCCATCGCAAACAGCACGGGAGGGATCACCACCAGCCCCAGCCAGTAGGGGATGCCGCGGAACACTATGGCAATGGACAGCGCAAACAGGATGCCGTAAATGATGCACTTTTTGCGATCCAGCTTGGTGTCGCTCTCGGTCACCTGCAGAGGCTCGGCGGGCAGGAACAGGCAACAGAGCACCGTGATCAGCAGGATCGAGATCACGAAGGGAACCAGCATGATAGAAACGAACTCGCCTGCAGGGATCTCGAATTTCGTGTACAGATAGAGGTTTTGGGGATTGCCGAAGGGGGTCAGCATTCCGCCCAGATTGGCCGCCACGTTCTGCATCACGAAGGTGAACGCCATGTGCCGCTCCGCACCTGCTGCACTCAGAACGAAATAGCCCAGCGGCAGGAAGGTGAGCAGTGCCATATCGTTGGCGATCAGCATAGAGCCGATGAAGGTAATATACACCAGCGCCAGCACCGACATCCGCACCGTCTTGAAGGAGCGGACGATCCGCTTGGCAAGAATATAGAAAAAGCTGATATTCTTCAGCGCGCAGACCACCGCCAGCACGCAGAACAGGCAGGTCAGGGTCTTGACGTCAAAGTAGCCCAGATATTCCCTGTCGGGAGGGACGATCAGCATAGTCACCGCCGCCGCCACGATGGCAACGGTCAGCACAACGTTCTTTTTGACAAATTCCAACAGCTTCATGCAAACCTCTCAAAACTTAATCGAACAACGAAAAACGCCCAAAACGATGCTATTGTAGCACCGTTTTGCCCCTTTGTCAACCGGTTTTGGGAAGTTTTTTCAGTTTCTATTTCTTACACAAAAACTGCCGCGGTATTACCGCGGCAGTTTAGGATATTTGATTATTTCTGCTGCTCGTTTGCACGCTTCGCGCGCTTGGAGAGCCGCTTGGCAGCCCGCTGCTTGCGGGTCAGGCAGAGATAAAGGATCCATCCGCCGCCGCCAAAAATGCCGCCGAACAGGATCAGATAGGGGGAGTTGATCAGCAGGAATGCACCCAGCACCGCCAATCCGTTGCCGATATCCTTGCAGGAGCGCACGAAGCCGTCGGTGGCCTTTTCGCCCAGCGATCGGGTATCCTCTTCCTTCTTTTCGGTGTATTCCAGCACCTCTGAGATAGTCATTTCCACCGTGCTGTAATCTACCTGCTCGGAGAGCGCACGAAGCTGTGCAGTTGCGGATTCGTACTGATAAATGACCTCGTTGAGCTGATTACGGATAGACAGCATCTCGGAGGTGGTGTCCGCCTTCTCCAGCATGGCAAGGAGCGCGTCCCGCTCTGCCTCCAGCGTCTTGATGCGGCTTTCCAGATCTACGTAGTTCAGGGTCACGTCCTTTGCCTGCTCGCTGCGGGCGGTCACGTTGCAGTTTTCGCCCACGTGGGACAGGAATTCGTCCAGACGGTCGGTGGGGACGCGATAGGTGATGATCGCCCGCCGCTCGCTCCGCTCGGACTCGTATGCAGAGCCGCCGATGGAGGAGGCTTCGATATAGCCGCCCATCGCCGATACTCTGGCGTTCAGATCGGAAATCAGCGCGTCGTATCCCTTGGTCTCCACCTGCAGGGTCACGTTGCGGATCAGCTTGCGGTCGGAGGAGCTGACGGTAGTATCGTCCTTCACCACCGTGTCGCTGCTCTCAGCGCCGTTTCCATAGGAAGCGTCAGGAGAGGTGGAGTCGCCAACGATAGGTGCTTCGTCGTAGCTTGCTTCGCCGCTGCTACTGCAGGATGCCAACAGACACACGAACAGGCTAAGGATCAGGATCAAACAGGCTTTCTTCATAGTGCTACCCTCCTTCACTTTGATTTTGTACTATCATTTTATACTATCTTCAGCAAATTGTCAATAGGAATTTCAGAGAGTTTACAGAATTTTCATAAAGCAATTCATGAACATAGAATGCCCTTCACCCATTTCACCAGTGCATCCAAACCGTCGCCGGTGCGGGTGGAAACGGGGTAGATCTCGGCGGTAGGGTTCACGTCCCGGGCATCGTTCTCCACTCTGACGGGGTCAAAGTCGAAATAGGGGAGCATATCGTACTTGTTCAGCGCCAGCGCATCGGTGGTGGAGAACATGAGCGGGTATTTCGCCACCTTATCGTCGCCCTCGGGGATGGAAAGGATGGCCAGGCGTGCGCTCTCGCCGATGTTGAACTCGGCGGGGCAGACCAGATTGCCGATGTTTTCCACGAAAATCAGATCCAGCGCGTCCAGATCGAAATCGGGGAGGATGTGCTCGATGGACATAGCCTCAATGTGGCAGGCACCGTCGGTGTTGAGCTGCACCACGGGGATGCCCAGCGACGCGATGGTCTCGGCATCGATCTTGCCGGCAATGTCGCCCTCGATGACGCCGATTTTGTACTCTTCTCTCAGTCGCGCGATAAGGGCGGTGATCAGCGAGGTCTTGCCTGCGCCGGGAGAGCCCATGACGTTGATCATGGTAACACCCTTGTCGGCGAGATTCTTCTTGATCTGTTCGCTGTGATCCTCATTCCATTCCATAATCTGATGAATGACCTTGATTTCCATACGATCTATTATATTCCTTTCTTTCATAAATTTTGAACGACTATCTCCGCCGACGAGCATTCGTCGGCTTTTTCAGAAAAGCTTTGGGAGGTGTGGAACCTTTTCTCGAAAAGGTTCCACATTTGTTCTATTCTTTTCTTCGATTTCCATGCTCTCGATATACGCTTCCCTGCCCGACAGCAGCTCAACTTTACGAGAAGTGCAGGCAGGACAGCGCAGACGGAAGTCGGGGAGCTCGCTCTCGGTGCCGCAATCGGCGCAGCGCACACGGGCAGAAATGCGGCGGAAGGTGAGCTTTGCACCTTCGGCAAGCGTTCCCTCGGCAACCAAAGGGAAATAGGTTTCCACGCAGTCCGCCATAATACCCGACAGCGCACCCAGCGATACGGTGAGAGCGGTGACTTTATCCGCGCCCCTTTTGGTGGCTTCGTCCAGTGCGAAGTTCAATATTCCCTGTGTGATGGCAAGCTCGTGCATGGGGAGACCTCCGTGGGTTGATGGGGATAGTATAGCATAATTTTGCTACGGTGTCAATCCCTATTGTCGCACGTCCACATTCCCAATAAGCACGTAGGGCGGGGGCTTGCTCCCGCCGTCGAACGGCAATCCCCCACGAGAATTGCTAAGTCAAGCATAGAATGATTTTCTGTACCAATCGATATTAAGCAGCGGGAGCAAGCCCCCGCCCTACGATACCAGATAATGCTCCCCCATTTTCTCCACCCTTATGCAACATATATACCAATCTCCGCAACACCGATAAAAGCGCATTTTTCCCCTTCGGGCTATAATGAAACTACCAAATTATTTGTCCGAAAGGAAAACGGCTATGAAAATTACATTCATGGGTGCGGGAAGCACCGTATTTGCCAAGAACGTACTGGGTGACGTAATGTGCACCCCCTCTCTGCGGGAATGCGAGATCGCTCTGTACGACATCGACCCCATTCGTCTGGCAGAATCCAAACTGCTGATCGAGGCCATCAACGGCGAGATCAACGAGGGACGCGCTAAGATCTACGGCTACTGCGGCGTAGAAAACCGCAAGGAGGCTCTGCGCGGTGCAAACTTCGTGGTCAACGCCATTCAGGTAGGCGGCTACGATCCCTGCACCATCATCGATTTTGAGATCCCCAAGAAATTCGGTCTGCGCCAGACCATCGCCGACACCGTTGGTATTGGCGGTATCATGCGTGCGCTCCGTACCATTCCTGTAATGGAGGGCTTTGCCCGTGATATGGAAGAGGTTTGCCCGAACGCCCTTTTCCTGAACTATACCAACCCTATGGCAATGCTCGCCGGCTATATGCTCCGCTACACCGGCGTGAAGACCGTAGGTCTTTGCCACAGCGTACAGCACTGCTCCAGCCATCTGCTCCACTGCCTGGGCATGGGCGATAAGGTTGAGGGCCGTGTAGACAAGATCGCAGGTATCAACCATATGGCATGGCTCTTGGAGATCTACGACAAGGACGGCAACGACCTGTATCCCGAGATCCGCCGCCGTGCGCTGGAGAAGAACGCAAACGAAAAGCATCACGATATGGTGCGCTACGAGTACATCCGCAGACTGGGTTACTACTGCACCGAGTCCAGCGAGCACAACGCTGAGTACAATCCTTTCTTCATCAAGAACAAGTATCCCGAGCTGATCGATCGCTACAACATTCCCCTGGACGAGTATCCCCGTCGCTGTGTGAATCAGATCGCCGATTGGAAGGAAAAGCAGAAGCACCTCACCGATCCCGATATGCTGAAGCACAACCGCACCGGCGAGTACGCTTCATACATTATGGAAGCCATCGTGACCAACAAGCCCTACAAGATCGGCGGTAACGTACTGAACAACGGTCTGATTACCAACCTGGATCCCGACGCTTGCGTGGAGGTTTCCTGTCTGGTGGACGGCAATGGCATCACGCCTTGCCACGTTGGCAAGCTGCCTCCTCAGCTGGCTGCAATGAATATGTCCAATATCGGCGCACAGCTGCTGACTATCGACGCCGCCGTCACCAAGAAGCGCGACCGCATCTATCAGGCTGCAATGATGGAGCCTCACACCGGCTCCGAGCTGTCCATCGACGATATCGTTGCAATGGTAGACGAGCTCATTGAAGCCCACGGCGACTGGCTGCCCAAGTATAATTAAATCGAAATTGAGGCTCCGCCTCAAACTCCGCCAAGGGAACTTTTTGTAAAAAGTTCCCTTGGAACCTTCAAAAACTTCATCAAAGGACGGCGAATACTCGCCGTCCTCTTTTTTGCCATCCGTTTAACCGCCTCGAAGTGTCGCACAAATCCACGGGCACTGTCTTCCCCTTAACGCACAACACGACACCCGTTTGTACAAATTATTCCTCTGTGGAATACAGAAACGTCTATACCCATGGAGCGTCGAGATTCCGCTTGCGGAATCGATCAGACGCGACCTACGGGGGTGACTTTTAGGGGGCAGAGCCCCCTAAAACGTGCCTTTGGGTACCTTTCCGCACGAGCGGAAAGGTACAAAAGATTGCATTTAAATTCAAATCCCACCGCTAAGGTAGGATTTGTTCCTCTAAAGCTCTCATCCGGTAATGCAGATTTCCTCTTGCAATTTTCCCCGATTTGTGCTACAATGAACTCAAGAACGAGCGGGTGTTCCTACAAGTCCCGCCTGATTTGGAGGTTTTATATGAAAAAGTATTTACTGCCCGAGTCCGGCAATTTCTACAAAGCCAATCTCCACTGCCACTCTACCGTCTCCGACGGTGCACTCGCCCCTGAGGAGCTGAAAGCCCTCTATGCCCAAAACGGCTACTCCATCATCGCCTACACCGACCACGACGTGATGATCCCTCACCACGATCTTTCCGACGAGCACTTCCTCGCCCTGGTGGGCTACGAGATGGAGGTGGATCAGCCCCGTCCCGAGGGTGCGCCTTACG
>JAFTKV010000162.1 GCA_017453085.1 Clostridia bacterium | reverse complement strand
TCCAGCTCACTGATTCCCGTGAAGACCACCCGGACCTCTCAGGGCGTGACGCTGATGAGTCTCAAGTCCGGTCAGACCGTCACTGAAGCGATGCCCGCAGCCGGCAGAGACACCTCCGGCACCAAGGGACTGCGCAAAATCAAGATCCCCGCAGCGGGCGTTCCGTTCGAACGTTTCGATCCTATCGAGGATCAGATTTCGCTTCTGTAACCTGTAAATTTTTGTCATTCTTTATAAACCTATTGCAAAAATCGGAAAAATCGTTTATAATGAAGTAATCGATTTTTCAGTAAGGAGGATGTCCGATGGCTAAGAAGCAAGACAACAGCAATACCGCCAAGCTTTGGGTCAGGATCGTCTGCGGAATCTTAGGATTTCTGATGGTTTTCGGCGTGTTGGTTATGCTGATCTCGTCGTTGCAGTCTGCTGCCGTAGAAAGCGGCGATATGACGACGACCGTTCCCGACCAGCAGATCAGCGTAGGACTGTACTGCAATGAAAACGCAGTACAGTCATATGCGCTGTATGCGAAGGACGGTGTAATGATTACCGATGCAAGTGGCGGTCTGTCTACCGTGCTGGACGTCTCCCGTGTGATTGCCGCAGTTGACGGTAATCTGTATCGCTCCGGCGGTACGCTCACAACCGCGAGCGGAGGCATTGCCGCCGTTGGTGGCTATCATATCGAAATCTCTTATTTTACCTTTGCCGATCTGGGAATCGATACCGATCACGATAATCCGGTATTCATTCGGCCGGGCAGCTCTGCCGGTACGACGGACGGGTACTCTCCTGCAAACGTATACGACTATATTGCACTGCTTGGGGATGACAGCTCCTTCAAGGCATTCGGAATGCCTGCGTTCCCTTATTACGTTTCTTCGGATAAATGTTATATTCGCGTAGGGAATTTCTTTACTAAAGAAGAAGCCGAAGCTGCGCTGCTGCAGCTGAGTCGTACGATGACGTTGAATGCCGAGATCGCAGAGCCGGAGGATAATGCTTTGACTTTGCTTGGCGACGACTATTCCGTTCTTTGTGAATTGTCGGGAGTAGGTGCGCCTTATGCGATCTCTTCTGCCGACGGCGTGCTGAAGGAGGAAGGCGGTCGTGTATACAGCGGCAGCATATCCGTGTCTCGTACCAATGATGCGGATGTGGCGGGGATGTCCATCATCAATCACGTGACGTTGGAGGATTACGTTGCAATGCTGATCTCCTCCGAGATCTCCTCCGAATGGGATAGCGAGCTGCTGAAATCTATGGCGGTTTTGCTGAGAACCGAGTTGGTCCGAAAGCTGGGACGTCATAATGCAGAGGGCTTCGACCTGTGTGCTGACGAGCATTGCCATACCTACCTTGGCGCAACGCCTGTATTTGAACGGGTGAGTGATGCCGTTCAAGCAACCGGCGGGCAGATCCTGCTGTATGAGGATAAGCCGATCTTTACGCCCTATTCTATGGAAAACGGCAGCGGAACCCTTTCGGCATCGGATGCATTTGGAAAAGATCTTCCGTACCTGTCCTCCACCTATACGCCTTGGGAAACAGCTGCGGAGTGGACGGTAGAATTTACCCCCTATGAGCTTTGTCGGATTCTTCAAAGTGCAGGTTACAGCGAGATCACGGGCAATATCACATCGGTGGTGGTCAATTCGTGTGCAGAATCCTCCGATTACGTGTCCTCTATCACCTTTACCGATTTGTTCGGAGCATCGGTTACAGTGGAGGGCTGTGAAACGATCCGTTTTCTGTTTGCAGGCAGACTGCCATCCGTATGCTTCGTTGCGGGAGCTGTCGGAGATAGCGTAACGCGCAAGACTCGAACGCTCAGCGGAAACGGAATCGACTATACTGAATCGGAAGAGACGATCACGCTGAACGGAACCTACGGAAGCTTCGTATTTGTCGGCAGCGGCAGCGGATGCGGCGTGGGCTTCAGCATCAGCGGTGCACGGGCACTGGCGGAGATGGGGTATTCCTATTCCGAGATCCTGTTGATCTATTTCCCCGAAACTACTCTCAGTGCAAAACACGAATAACGAAACAAAAGCAGGATAGCATTAACTATCCTGCTTTGATTTTTGATTGGGTTTCTGTTCGGAAAGAATGAAGGCTTCCGCATTCTGCAAAACGGACAGATAGGATTCGTGCAACAGTTTTTGTGCATCCTGAAGCGTACACCATTTGGAGGCGATCACTTCCTGTGTGGACAAAACGGGTGGATTAGTGGATTTAGCCAGAAAGAGCACGACCGTTTTTTCTCCGACTCCTACGGAATAAGTAGCTTCTCCGCGGAAGCCGTTGAACAGACGTACGTTCATACCAACTTCCTCACGAATCTCCCGAAGAGCGGTGGCTTCTTCGGTTTCGCCTCGTTCCATATGTCCTTTGGGGAAGCTCCAGGTGTGGGAGCCACGCTGGAAAACCAACAGATAGCGGATTCGATCCCGATCCCTTCTAAAGATGATCGCACCGCAGGAGCGATGATAGAGAGGGATGATTCTCGTACGGAAGTAGCGTTCCTGAAAGTGAACGGCAGATTCGATTTCGGCTTGATGGAAATGCGTATCAGCAGGAGCAACTACCAGCTTATCCTCACGGTCGTTCAGCCGTCGTACAATGCCGATCACTTTTCCACAGTACTCAGAAACGGGGTGATCGATCCCCATCAGATAGGCATCCTGAGGGGCACCGTCTCCGCCGGTCAGATTAGGGATATATCCGTAATGAATCGGGTAGACCGTCTGTGGATGCTTGGGATGTCGGCTTCCTTTCGGACGATCAACGATCACAGTCACAATTTGCCCCAGTAAATGCTGGAATGAGGGTCTGCGTTCAGACATATGCTCCTCCTTTCGTTTATCAGTCAAAAAAACACGCCTTGAGGGCACTCAAAGCGAAAGAAAAAGTCGATAGTAAACCAAAAGAGTATTCGCAGAACGAATACTCTTTTGGTAGCGGATAACCGCTGGTCGGAGTAGCGCGATTCGAACGCGCGGCCTCATGGACCCGAACCATGCACTCTACCAAACTGAGCCATACCCCGATTCAATGCACGGATACAGGTAGCTGCTCCGTGCTTTTGTTATTATATCACAGCACTTGTTGTTTGTCAACTGTTTTTTGAAAAAAACTTTATGACACCAATGCTGAAGAGATCATGCGCCGCTCACAATCAGCGGAGCGTTCTGTGAGTCAAAGCGAATAGATATTCCCTTGAACCATCCAATCTTCCAGCCGATTGATCAATGGTAGCAGGCCTTGCAGCTCGGCTTCGGTGAAGCGACCGATCTTGGGACTATCCAGATCCAGCAGAGCACAGAATTTTCCCGAGGGATCGTGAATGGGGATCACCAGCTCACTGTTGGATGCGCCGTCACAGGCAATATGACCGGGAAACTGATGAACGTCGGGAACTACCTGGGCACGGTCAGTTTGCCATGCGATTCCGCAGACCCCCTTCCCCTTGGCGATTCGATTGCAGGCGGGCTTGCCCTGGAAAGGACCTAAAACCAGCACGTCGTCCTTGACACGGTAAAATCCCGCCCAGTTCAGATCGGGAAGCAGGTCGTAGATCAGTGCGGACAAATTGGCAGTAGCAGAAACGCTGTCTGTCTCGCCGTCCAGCAGACCGCCTGCCATCGTGCTCAGCAGGTCGTACAGCTCTGCGGGATCGGTGCAGATAGGACTTGAATAAGACATGGTATTACCTCCCAATATACAGATCAAACGGGTCTGACGGCGGATGTGAGAGAGCCACTATCCGCTTCTTCAGACGAGGGATAAAGCTTGCGAAGCTTGTGAATGACGATATAGAATACCGGGATCAGCAGGATGTCAGCCGCAATCCAGGCAATCGGTCCGGCAATACAAGCAGCTTCGAATCCAAACACGGGAACGGCGAAAATGCCGATGAGAGCACGGGCGATCAGCTCGAATAGCCCCGCAGCCATTGCGGGTACGCCGTAGCCGAGTCCCTGTACCGCATTCCGATAAACGAACAGAATACCCAGCGACCAGTAAAACGTACCTACGATAGTCAACAATCGGTGAATATCTCCGATCACGACAAGCTCGTCAGCAGTGACGAAGAGCAGTGCCAGATATTGCCCAAAGCAAAGGGAAGCCAACGTGCAGACCGCTACGTATACCATGATCATCAAAAGGCCCTGATGCACTCCGCGCCGTGCACGATCGATCTTTCCTGCTCCCAGATTCTGACCGCAGAAGGTAGCCAGTGCTACGCCCATCGCTTCCATGGGCTGCGTCAGCATCATGGAGGTCTTATTGCCGGCTCCCACGGCACTGACTGCTGCCTTGCCCAGAGAGTTGACCGATTGCTGCAGGATCAGACCGCCTACTGCCGTAATCGAGAATTGCAGTGCCATAGGCAGACCCAGATAGAGCAGCTTCTTTATCATCTGTCGGGAGGGAATCCAGTCGCTTTTTTGCAGATGAAGAAGCGTTGATTTTTTGATGATGTAGATCAGACACAGAATTCCCGAGATCGCTTGCGCGATAACGGTAGCAATACCTGCGCCCATTACGCCCATATCACAGACGAGAATGAGGAAGAAATCCAATCCGATGTTGATCACCGATGCGATGATCAAAAAGATCAGCGGCGAGCGGCTGTCCCCCAGCGCACGAAGCAGTCCGGCCAATATGTTATAAAACATAGTTGCCGCCATTCCAAGGAAAATAACGATGATGTAATCGTAAGCGTCTTCGTAAATGTCATACGGCGTGCCCAACAGACGAAGGACATCATCGGTGAACAGGGCAGTCAGCAGCGTCAGGACAGCGGTGATGCCAACGGCAAGATAGATCATATTGGTAACCGATCTGCGCAGATTACGATAGTCCTTGGCACCGAAAAACTGTGCCACGGGAATGCAGAAGCCGCTTGCCAGACCGGTAACGAAGCCGATGATCAGAAAGTTCAGCGATCCGGTGGAGCATACCGCACCCAGTGCATCCGTGCCCAGCGTTTTACCGACGATCATACTGTCTGCCATATTATAGAATTGCTGAAATATATTACCCACCATCAGCGGCAGCGCAAAGAAAAGGATTTGCTTGGCTGAGTTTCCGTAGGTCATATCCTTGACCATCAGAATCATCTCCTTGATGCTATGAATTGGAAAGATGTGGCGATTTCCATACAAAAGCAGTATAGCAGATTTTTCGTCATTTGTAAACAGGACAATTGCACAAACTTGCAAAAAAAATAGAGGACGTCCTTCGACATCCTCTATCGGATTACTTTATGCTTCCGTACAATGCGGAGGAGCCGAGACAATGCTCGATCCGCAGAAGACGGTTGTATTTGCAGACCCGCTCGCTGCGTGCAGGCGCGCCTGTCTTGATCTGACCCGCATTGGTTGCAACTGCAAGGTCGGCGATGGTGGTATCCTCGGTTTCGCCGCTGCGGTGAGATACGATGGCACGGTAGCCACGGGTGGCGGCCAGCTCCATGGCCTCCATAGTTTCGGTGAGCGTACCGATCTGATTGGGCTTGATCAGAATGGCGTTTGCCGCTCCCTTTTCGATGCCTTCTCTCAGACGGGCGGTATTGGTC
>JAFTKV010000161.1 GCA_017453085.1 Clostridia bacterium | reverse complement strand
TCCCGACGGAACCGGCGTACGGGACTATATCCACGTAGTAGACCTTGCCAAGGGACATCTGGCAGCACTCCGTTATCTGGAAAAGACCCCCGGCGTGCTCACCGTCAATCTGGGTACCGGCAAGGGCAGCTCGGTGCTGGACATCGTCAAGGCATTCGAGGCCGCCAGCGGCGTGAAGATCCCCTACGTGATCGCAGACCGCCGTCCCGGAGACATCGCCACCTGCTACGCCTCCACCGGAAAGGCAAAGGAGCTTCTCGGCTGGGTAGCCGAAAAGACGCTGGAGGAGATGTGCCGCGACAGCTGGAACTTCATCAGCAAGAATAGCTAATCCCCCTAAAAGGAACCTTTTCGGAAAGGTTCCTTTTTGTGTTTTGCGGATTATCCTGCGAAAAACCGTATGTATAAACAGAAACAAATCTTAATTCGAAAATTTTTCAAAATTTCTTCGAACCGAATGAGTAAAACGCGTTTCTGTTTCGTTATATTAATTGAAAATTTTCAAAAGGAAATCGATTTCTATGGATCATCTGATCGAGCGGTATTCTCCCATGCTGACGGGGCTGTGTATGCACCTGTGTCAGAATCGGGCGGATGCGGAGGATCTCTTTCAAGACACCTGGGAACGGGTGATCAGGGAGAGCAAAAAACGCGATCTGCGAGACCTTGCCTATACGCAAGCCTGGATCGCACGCATCTGTACCAATCTGTACATCGACCGCGCTCGCAAGCGGACGCGGGAAGCAAAAGCTGACTTCGACAACACCGAGGAGAAGGACGCATTTCTGCAATCTATCCCCGACCCTTCCCGCAAAGAAGAATACGGGGACCTGTACGATGCCCTTGGAAGGCTGGACCCCGCGCATAAAAGCGTCATCGTACTGAAATACTTCTACGGCTATTCCGATGGCCAGATCGCCGATATGCTACGCATTCCCAAGGGAACCGTCCGCTCTCGGCTACATACGGGGAAACTGAAACTAAGGAGTGATCTTTGTGAAACGCCATCTGACCGATGACGAGCTGGATGACTTGCTGAAAGACTACGGCTCGCTCCCTCCTCCCGCTCCCTTCACCTACACGAAAAAGCCCGCCGCAGGCGGCCGACGAATCGCCGTGCTGGCGCTGGTCGCCCTGCTCTCCTCTCTTTTGCTGGCACTGACGGTGGGCATCGCCGCCCGTTTTACCGACACCGACACCTCTGCGCCAACCACCGTATACCCAACCGACGAAAGGGTTCCTTCCGTCACCACGCAAAAGCTTCCGATTACGACCCCTCCTAAAACACCCGAAAGCACCGATCCGCCCATCGTCACCTCTCCTCCGATCACTACACCGCCCTTACCTCCCGAAACTAAGCCGCCGGTGCTCTCCTCGCTGCTCCCCGACTGGTATGCGGGGACGTCCATCAGCATGGTAAACTTTCTTCTGTCCTCCGGAACGCCCTCTTTGCTCCCCACCAAGCTGGAGGAGGTCTACGACGACTACGCTTCCTTTGATCTGGATGCAGGTGGCTTCGACTACCACTTCGTGTCGGGCGATCTGGTAAAGATCCTCCATATTCCTGCCAATCACCGTGAGTCCTTCTGCTCGCACTTCTATCTGAGGCCCTCCACCGGCGAGTTGATCTGCCTGGGGCACGAGCTGAAGGATCTGTGGCAGACCGTAGGAATTGACCGAGAATCGCTCACCTTCTTCAACGTCTATTATGCCGCGGAAAACGGCGAGCGTTACGTCATCGTCCCCCACACCGATTCCAAGCGATTGGGCTATTATATCTACGATCGGACTGCTAAAACCCTGCAAAAGGTCGATTTTGACTTTGCAAACCACGATTCGGACAGCTACAGCCCCAACTGCAATCTCATCGTAGTGGCAACCATTCGAAAGAACGACGATATGCTGAATGATCTGCAGCTGATCAACACCA
Source organism: Clostridia bacterium (assembly GCA_017453085.1). Classification (GTDB taxonomy): domain Bacteria; phylum Bacillota; class Clostridia; order Oscillospirales; family CAG-272; genus CAKSQF01. The sequence goes on along the minus strand of JAFTKV010000161.1, from coordinate 1,506 downwards.
ATACCATGGAGATCAAACCGATCTGCGCAGGCTACGACACCTTCGGAATCTCTTATTTCTCCCCCGACGAGCGGTTTATCTACACCTATCTGCGAGTAGATGGCTCTATGGAGCAGAATGAATACGCCCATTGGGTGATGTATGACACCGAAACGGGACTGACCTTTCGCGGTGAGGGGGAGATCCTCTATCTGCAAAAAGGCATCCTGATCTCCCGCACTCCCAACGGAATGCGGATCTACGACTGCCAAACGGGAGTGGCTCCTGCCGTTACCGAAGGACTGCCCCATGTGGTCGATGGGGAATACAAAAGCTCCCGCCACACCCTTTCTCTGCTGGATCCCCTTACCGGCGAGACCACCGTCACCCTTTCCGACGTGGGCACCTACGAGCTTACCGGTGATCAGCGCTATCTCTATTACTACGTTCACTCTGCACCGGGAGTGGTACTGATGGATCTCTTCAGCGGCGAGACGGTCACCCTTCCCGTATCCGACGCTTTTTGGAAGGGAGCGAACCCCGAGGTGGGAAGAACGATCTACTCCCTTGCCATCAGCAGCGACGGCAGCAAGATCGCACTGGGGTATAAGATCTCGATGGATTATATTTATGAACAGAGAAGTGAGGACATTAAAGCACTGGAGGAGTTGCTGGACGAAGCTGTATTGAAAACCAATAGCATTCCCGCATTTTGGGCATATTTCAACGAACATCGGACTCCCTTCGATTATTTGATCACAGAAACGAGCTACGATATTCACGACGGATATGTTATATTGCAGATCGAATACTATCATGATAGCATGTTTGATATGCATAAGTTTAATACTACCCTTACTGTGCAATTGTTGGAAGACTACCGCGACAACACGTTCACCCGCTACCGTGTTTACGGCAATCCCTACCGAGCAGGCTGGCTTTACGCCCGCTCCGCTTATGAAACGAAGGTGCAAACCTTCCGCCGCAAGCTCAAGGATGCGGATTACGACACTTCCTGCGCCCTGCTGCAGTCCATTGGCACACACCGTCCTTATTATATCGACTATGCCGATTGCTACGATCAAAAGGGAAAATGGAGTGATAAATTGGAGGCTGCCGCCGTATGCAATGCCGAGTTTTTGAAGGAGCACACGGTCTACGTCAATTATCGGCCGTTGCCCGAGCGTTTTGATGAGATTCTGGAGATCGTCTCCCGATATCCGCTTTATAAAGAAGGTAAGCCTGAGAAAACATTGCGCCGGTTGGCTGATATTGTGCTGACATCTCAGGATAAAACCATAATCTACCGTATAGAGATCGTAATTGGTACATCGGGAACTTATTATTTGCGCACCGGTAATACCGACGGTTGTTATCAAGTCATCCCATCCAAAGATTACCAAATTCTAATGGAAGCACTGGGTGGATTCTTAGTAGAAAGCGGATTATATACAGACGCTCGCTTAGCGACCGTGCCGCCAACCGCTTTCACCGATGCCCCCTACGACTTTCTGTGTAGCGGATCAT
>JAFTKV010000160.1 GCA_017453085.1 Clostridia bacterium | reverse complement strand
CAAGATGCCTAAGGTGCTTCTGCTGGACGAGCCTCTGTCCAACCGGGACGCAAGACTGCGTCTGCAGACCCGTGAGGAGATCCGCCGGATCCAGAAAGAAACCGGCATCACCACCATTTTCGTTACTCACGACCAGGAGGAGGCAATGTCCATCTCCGATATGATCGTGGTTATGAAGCTGGGCGTGGTGCAGCAGATCGGCAAGCCTCAGAAGGTCTACGACGATCCCACCAACCTGTTCGTTGCCAAGTTCCTGGGTACTCCCCCCGTCAACGTATTCGAGGGTGAGGTCAAGGGCGGTAAGCTGTACATCGGCGGTACTGCCGTACTGGACGTTCCCGGCGTGGACGATCAGCCCGTTACCGTGGGCATCCGTCCCGAGGGCTTTATTCCCGACGACAACGGACCTCTTACCTGCGCTCTGAACGGTGTTGAGGTCATGGGCCGTGACGTGAGCGTGGTGGCTACCCACTCTGCATCGGTCAATCCCACCGTCCGTGCCATCGTGGATGCGGACAACAAGATCGCAGCAGCAGGCACCGTTTCCTTTGCCCTCAAGCCTCACAAGGTCTTCCTGTTCAGCAAGGCGGACGAGAGCCGCATTTACTTCGGGGTGAAGTCCGATGGTTGAGAGTAAGCATTCCTGGAAAGCCTGGCTTTATCTGACCCCTGCCATTATCCTTCTGCTGATCTTTACGGTGTGGCCAATTATCAACACCGTCCGAATGGCGTTCCTGGAAGGGTATAACTCCATGGCGGTTGTGGGCGGTCAGTCCTACAGCTTCGGCTTTGATAACTTCCTGACGGTTCTGGAATACAAAGGATTCATCACCTGTCTGACCAACACGATGCTCCTGTGCGTGCTGACCGTTCCGATCTCTACGATTCTGGCACTGCTGATCGCAGTCTGCCTGAACGCGATCAAGCCTCTCCAGAGACTGTTGCAGACCATCTTCTTCCTGCCCTACGTCACCAACTCCATCGCCATCGGCATGGTGTTTGCGGCAATGTTCAACATGGTCGGCACTGCCTTCGGCGGTGAAAACGAGTTGATCATCACCTCAGGTATCATTAACAACGTGATTGAATTCTTCGGCGGCGAGCCCATCAACTGGATCAACTCCGGCTCCTCTTATGCGGCGAACATCACGGTTATGGTGATCTACATCGTCTGGAATGCGCTGCCCTTCAAGATCCTGATCCTTCTGGGCGGTCTGCAGAGCATCAACAAGCAGGATTACGACGCTGCCAAGGTGGATGGAACCTCCCGTCGCAGAGTCTTTACCCGTATCACCGTACCGCTGCTGTCTCCTATGCTGGCGTACGTGGTCATCACCGGCTTTATCGGCGGCTTCAAGGAATATTCCAGCATCGTCGGTATTTTTGGCGAGGATATGGGTCCTGCGGGCGATCCCGGCAGACTCAACACCATGGTCGGCTATATTTACGATTCGCTGTCCACTCAGCAGGGACGTGCAAGTGCTGCGGCGCTGATCCTCTTCGGCATTATTTTCGTGGTGACGATGATCAATATGTACGTCAGCAAGAAAAAGACTCACTACTAAGGAGGTGCCGATATGTCTGAACTGCAAACTAAGACGATGCAAGAAAAAGACATGAAGAAGGTCTCTGCAAAGCAAAAGGTCGGCAAATTCGTAGTCAAGTTTTTACTGTACGCCTTCCTGATCCTGATGGCGATCATCGTCATCTTCCCCTTCTACTTCATGCTCATCTCCTCGGTTAAGACCTTGGAGGAGTACCAGCGCTCGGTTCCTACCCTGTGGCCGGAGTTTATCCGCCTTTCCAACTATATAGATGCCTTCAACACCGGTAATCTGGGACGGCTGTTTATTAACACCATGATCGTGGGCATCGTGTCTACTATCCTGTCTCTGGTGATCACCGTGCTGTCGGCCTTCGCCTTTGCCAGATTGGAATTCAGGGGCAAGAATGCGCTGTTTGCCGCTCTGCTGGGTACCATGATGATCCCCGGCGAGCTGTTCACCATTACCAACTACGCTACGGTCAACGACTTTGGCTGGATGAATACCTACACCGTTCTGATCGTGCCGTTTTTGGTGAGCGTTTTCTACATCTATCTGCTGCGACAAAACTTCATGCAGATCCCCAACGAGCTGTACCTCGCCGCTAAGGTGGACGGTACCGGCGACCTGAAGTATCTGTGGAAGGTCATGATCCCGCTGGCTCTGCCTACGCTGATCTCCATCACCATTCTGAAGATGATGGGTGCGTGGAACTCCTACGTATGGCCCCGCCTGGTTGCCAACGAGGAAGCTTACCAGCTGATCACCAACGGTCTGCGTAACGCCTTCACCGATGCGGAGGGCAACGCAAACATTCCCGTCCAGATGGCTGCCGTTGCCATCGTATCCGCTCCGCTGTTCTTAGTGTTCATCTTCCTGAGAAAGTACATTATGAAGGGCGTATCCCGCAGCGGCATCAAGGGTTAACTGTGCGGAGCGATCCGTCTGTTATAGATTTCCGAATGAAGAAAGGAATTATTGTATGAAAAGAAGATTTGTAGCACTGCTTCTTGCTGCACTGATGTGCCTGCCCATGATTCTGGTAGGCTGTGGCGGCGGCGACAGCAACACTGCAACCACCTCGGACTTTGTAGTTCCCGAAGGCGGCTTTGACACCGAGAAGGAGATCACCATCACCTTCTATCACACTATGGGTGCAAACCTGCGTGAGGTTCTCGATAAGTACATCCCCGAATTCAATAAGCTGTACCCCAATATCAAGATCGAGCACAAGCAGGTTGGTAGCTACGACGACGTTCGTGACCAGATCAAGACTGAGATCACCGTCGGCAACCAGCCCAACATCGCATACTGCTACCCCGACCACGTTGCTCTGTACAACCTGGCAAAGGCAGTGGTTCCGATGGACTCTCTGATCAACAGCACCGTTGAAGTGAAGAGAGCAGACGGCACCATCGAGGTGCTGGGTCTGACCGACGACCAGAAGAACGACTTCATCAAGGGTTACTACGACGAAGGTGCTCAGTTCGGCGACGGCAAGATGTACACTCTGCCTCTGTCCAAGTCAACCGAGGTTCTGT
>JAFTKV010000159.1 GCA_017453085.1 Clostridia bacterium | reverse complement strand
CGGTATCGTATATGAGGTTGAAGTGGAAGAGGTTGCCGCAGGTGCAGCCCCCGCTCCCAGAGCCGCTGCTCCCGTAGCCGCTCCCGCACCTGTCGCCGCTCCCGCAGCAGCTCCTGCTCCTGCCGCAGCCCCTGCTGCATCTGCAGGCTCTACCGGTGCCGTTGCCATCAAGGCTCCCATGCCCGGCACCATCCTGGACGTGAAGGTATCCGTAGGTGCATCCGTGAAGAAGGGCGACATCGTTGCCATTCTGGAAGCAATGAAGATGGAAAACGAGATCTTCGCTCCTCAGGACGGCGTTGTAGCCTCCGTCAATGTCAGCAAGGGTGCAACCGTCAACGCTGACGATCTGCTGGTTTCCCTCAATTGATCGCTCCGCGTTCGGAATTGAGAGGCTAACCTATGAATCTGACAGAAACTATTCTGAACTTTTTGGAATCTACCGGTATCGGGCAGTTCGTGCAGTCGATGGGCGGTATAGACGTGCTCAAGTACGTGGCGATGTACGCCATCGTGATCGTGCTGTTCTATCTTGCCATCGTCAAGAAATTTGAGCCGCTCCTGCTGATCCCCATTGCCACCGGTATGCTTCTGACCAATCTTCCCGGCACGGAAATGTTCCATATGGATCTGTTCATCAACGATACAGGTGCTCCCTGGAACATCCAGCAGGTCATCGAGGAGGGCGGTCTGGTAGACTTTTTGTACATCGGCGTCAAGACCGGTATCTATCCCTCGCTGATCTTCATCGGCATCGGTGCGATGACCGACTTCGCTCCGCTGATCGCCAATCCCAAGTATCTGCTCATCGGTGCAGGTGCACAGCTGGGCGTGTTCGTCGCCTATGCGGGCGCGTTGCTTCTGGGCTTCTCTCCCGAGGAAGCAGCCTCCATCGGTATCATTGGCGGCGCAGACGGTCCCACGGCGATCCTGGTCACCAAGACGCTGGCACCGCATCTGCTGGGTGCCATTGCCATCGCCGCTTACAGTTACATGGCTCTGATCCCTATGATCCAGCCCCCCTTTATGAAGCTGCTCACCACCAAGAAGGAGCGTTCGATCAAGATGCCCGAGCTGCGGAAGGTTTCCAAGACCGAGCGGATCGTTTTCCCCATCTTGGTTACCGCCGTCGTTACATTCGTCGTTCCCTCTGCCGCACCTCTGATAGGCTGTCTGATGTTCGGTAATCTGCTGAACGTCTGCGGCGTTACCGAGCGTCTGTCCAAGACGGCACATAACGGTATGATCAACGTAGTCACCATTTTCCTGGGCATCTCGGTAGGTGCAACCGCTTCTGCGGATGCCTTCCTGAAGCTGGAGACTATCTTCATCATCGGTCTGGGTCTGACTGCCTTCGTGATCTCCACCTGCGGCGGTCTGATCACCGCAAAGATCATGAACTTGATCACCGGCGGCAAGATCAATCCGCTGATCGGCTCTGCGGGCGTATCCGCCGTTCCCATGGCAGCCCGTGTATCCCAGATCGAAGGACAGAAGGCCGATCCCTCCAACTTCCTCCTGATGCACGCAATGGGCCCCAACGTAGCCGGCGTTATCGGCTCTGCCGTTGCCGCAGGCGTACTGCTGTCCATCTTCGGCGCAGCCTAATTATCGAATTTAGAGAAAGAAGAATAAGCTATGGCTAAAGTGAAAATTACAGAAACAGTCCTTCGTGACGCGCATCAGTCCCTGATCGCGACCCGTATGACCACCGACGAGATGCTGCCCATTCTGGAAAAGATGGACGCCGTCGGTTATCACTCCATCGAAGCATGGGGTGGCGCAACCTTTGACTCCTGCCTTCGCTTTTTGAACGAAGATCCTTGGGAGAGACTCCGCAAGATCCGTGCGAAGGTAAAGAACACCAACCTCCAGATGCTCTTCCGCGGACAGAACATTCTGGGCTACCGTCACTATGCGGACGACGTAGTAGAATACTTCGTGCAGAAGTCTGTTGCTAACGGTATCAATATCATCCGTATCTTCGACGCGCTGAACGATCCCCGTAACCTGGAGACTACCATCCGTGCCACCAACAAAGAGGGCGGTCATGTGCAGGTTGCTATCTCCTACACCACCGATTATTTCGTGGATTATACCCGTCAGCTGGTCAACATGGGTACCAACTCCATCTGTATCAAGGATATGTCGGGCCTTCTCAAGCCCTACGACGCCGAGGTACTGGTAAAGGCACTGAAGAAGGAATTTCCCAATCTGCCCATCGAGCTGCACACCCACTCCACCGCAGGTCTGGCTTCTATGACCCTCTTGAAGGCAATCGAGGCAGGCTGTGACATCGTGGATACCGCCATGTCTCCTTTGGCGCTGGGTACCTCTCAGCCTGCTACCGAGCCTCTGGTAGCCGCTCTGCAGGGCACTCCCTACGATACCGGCCTTGACCTTGCACAGCTGGACGAGATCAGCCGCTACTTCACTCCTCTGCGGGAGAAGTATCTGGCAAGCGGTCTGCTGGATCCCAAGGTGCTGGCAGTGAACACCAACGCTCTCCTGTATCAGGTTCCCGGCGGAATGCTGTCCAACCTGATCTCTCAGCTCAAGCAGGCAGGCAAGTCGGATCAGCTCACCGAGGTGCTGGAGGAAGTACCGAGAGTTCGTGCCGACGCTGGCTATCCTCCTCTGGTAACCCCCTCCTCCCAAATCGTGGGTACGCAGGCGGTGTACAACGTCATCATGGGCGAGCGCTATAAGATGGTCACCAAGGAGTTCAAGGGCGTGATCCGCGGCGAGTACGGCAAGACTCCCATGCCCGTGGATCCCGACTTCCAGAAGAAGATCATTGGCGCAGACGAGCCCATCACCTGCCGTCCCGCTGACCTGATTCCTCCCGAGCTGGACACCATCCGTGCAAAAGCTGCCGATTATATCGAGCAGGAGGAGGACGTCCTCAGCTACGCTCTGTTCGAGCAGGTAGCCACCAAGTTCTTCGAAAATCGCCGTGCGGCAAAGCTGGGTCTGGATACCGAAAATTCCGATCCCGCCAAGAAGATCCATACTGTTTAATTGATTTTCACAACAAGGAACGGCACTCCCGTTCCTTGTTGCGCTTTCTTACATCCATAAAAAGGAGTTTACAATGTACTTAAACGGCATACTCATCGGCGCTACGACCTTTCTTTCTATCGGCATCTGGCATCCTATCGTTATCAAAGGGGAATACTATCTGGGTAAAAAGGTCTGCATCCCCATCTTTCTACTGATCGGTCTTGGTTGTGTGGCAGGCTCGCTCTTCTGTCCGCAGGAGGTGGTCAGCACCGGTCTTGCCGTCTTCGGCTTCTCCGCGCTGTGGGGGATCGGCGAGGTCATCCATCAGGAGAAGCGGGTAGAGAAGGGCTGGTTCCCGAAAAATCCCCGTAAATCAAAATAATTCCGCACATTCGGCAGATTTTTCCCGTCTACTTGGAAAAGTCTGCCGAAAAAACACTTGCAAGTTTCTATGAAATGTGCTACAATAAATACAGAACGAGCGATGAAAAGGAGTGACCCCCGTGGATCCTAAACTGGTAATCGCAGGATATGCCTGCACCGAAACGATTTTGCACGTAACGGCTCTGCCCGATCTGGGCGGACGCGTGACCGAAGATAAATATTTGTCCCGGCCGGGCGGAAGAGCGGGCAGTGCTGCCATTGCAGCCGCCAGATTGGGGGCTACCGCTTCGCTCTGTGCCATGCTGGGCGACGATGCAGAGGGCAGACGCCTGTTCAACTTCTACGCCGACAATCAGGTGGAGGTGCAATATCTCAAGTTTTCCCACGAAAAGCGGACGGGCATCGAGTATCTCTTGCACGAGACCTACTGCGATGCGTCCCGCCGTCTGGTCTACCCCGGCGCCGCCGAGGATCTGACGCTGGGGCAGATTTCCTCTGCGTTAAACGCATTTCCGGCGGGTCTGTATCTGACTACCGAGCTCCCCTTTGAGCTGGTCAATCAGGCCGCACGGATGTCGAGCGCCAAGGGAGTCCCCGTATTTATCGACGCACTGCCGGTCAACTCCCGTATGCCTTGGGAGCAGCTGCCTCCCGTGGAGCTGTTCATTATCGACCGCACCGCCGCCGAAACCGTGGCAATGTGCGGCAAGATCAACGTGGAGAACTGTCTGCGGGCTGCAGTCGCCATCTCCAAGCGGGTGCAGGCCAAGTATTACGTGATCCGCCTGCCCGGACAGGGCTTTTTCGTCTACGACGGCAAATATCACAATATCATCGCCCCCGACGGCGTGCTGACCGCTCCGGGTAAAACGGTCTGCCCCGTGGATACCGAAGGCGGTGCGCTGGCAGCTTCTTATATTCTCACCGGTGACATCCGCCGTGCCTGCACCATTGCAGCCATCGGCTCCCGCCTTGCCAGAGAGAACCGCGGCATCTCCATCGCCAGCCGAGAGCAGATCCTCGACTACTGCCGCACCAACGATCTGACGCTGAAAAAATAAGGTATTTCTATGAATATTCAAAAGACCGAGGGGACCTTCCCCTCCTCCAACGGCACCGACACGGTCCATTATACCGTCTGGACGCCCGATTGCTCGCCCTCTGCGATGATCCAGCTGTCCCACGGCATGTGCGAGCATATCGAGCGGTACGACACGGTTGCCCGTCTCCTCTGTGAACGGGGCTATATCGTCTACGGCAACGATCACATCGGTCACGGCAGATCGGTGCGATCCGACGACGAGCTGGGCTATTTTGCTCCCGCAGACGGCGATCTCTATCTGGTGCGGGATCTTGCCGCCATGAATCGGATCATGAAGGAAAAATACCGCGCACTGCCCACGATCCTGCTGGGACACAGCTTCGGCAGCTTCCTCGCCCGTGCCTATCTGATGGGGTACGCCGATAGCATCGACGGCCTGATCCTGTCGGGCACGTCCGCAGGCAATCAGCCAGTGAAGCTGGGAATGAAGGTCTGCAAGTACCTTGCCAAGCGCAAGGGCGACCATTATCGCAGTCCTTT
>JAFTKV010000158.1 GCA_017453085.1 Clostridia bacterium | reverse complement strand
TTCCAGTAGCCTTTATCAATGCCGCCAATCTGCTCGGCAGTGACCCGATACGCCCAGTTGCCGGTAGCAACGCCGGGAGTGTTCATACGGGTGTCGGCGCCGTAGCCGAGGATATCTTGAATGGGGAAGATCACACGCTCTGCCGGTGTACGGAGGAGGGTGCGGAGAATGGTGTCGCATCCCGACTGCCACTCGCCTCGATGTCCGCAGTAGTCCAGCATATAGCGGCGGGTGTCATCGCTAAGTTCCCACAGATAGCCCAGCAGGGTATTGTTATCGTGGGTGCCCGAGTAGGCAACGCAGTTTTCGGGGTAGCAATGAGGCTTATGGACGCTGTCCTCTGCAAGGAAGGCGAACTGGAACACCTTCATCCCCGGCAGTCCCGATGCCTTCAGCAGGTTGACTACGTCCTCGTCGATGTCGCCCAAGTCCTCTGCGATGATGAGTTTATCCTTGGCTTCCTTCTTGATGATCTTCACGAAGGGAAGTCCGGGACCTTGCACCCAATGACCGCCTTTTGCCGTCTTTGCGTCGGCAGGAACCGAGAAGTAGGCGGAAAATGCACGGAAATGGTCGATGCGGATGCCGTCGAAAAGGGTGAGCTGCCAGCGGATGCGATCCCGCCACCAGCGGTAGCCGTCTTCCTTCATCTTCTCCCAATCGTAGAGGGGATTGCCCCAAAGCTGACCGTCGGGGGAGAAGTAATCGGGGGGGACGCCTGCCACCGCCTCGGGGCGCAGGTCGCTGCCCAGCTGGAAGAGGGCAGGGTTCTCCCACAGATCGGCGCTATCGTAGTCCACGTAGATCGGGATATCGCCGATGATGGAGATTCCCTTTTCGTTGGCGTAGTTTTTCAGTTTCAGCCATTGGGTGAGGAAGGTGTACTGCAGGAAGGTATGGAAGAAGATCTCCTCGGGATCGGCTTCCTCGGTGAAAGCGTTCCAAGCGCGGTCGGGATTGGCCTCTCTCAGCGCCATAAAACGGCAATATGCCTGCAGATGGGGGTATTTCTTCACCAGTGCCTCTGCGGCTTTGCGATCATCAAAGCGTGCGGCGGCCTTTTTCAGCAGAGGCAGACGCTCCTTTGCCAGCCGTTCGAACTCGCAGAGATAGGGGGAGTTCTGCTCGGCAGAGCGCAGCTCCTCCTCGGTGAGGAGACCGTCCTTATAGAGCGCCTCCAGATCGATGAAGTAGGGATTGCCTGCAAAGGCGGAGTAGGATTTGTAAGGCGACCCGTACTGATCGGGCACGCCGAAGGGCAGAGTCTGCCAGATCTTGAATCCGCTCTCGGCGAGGAAATCCACGAAGGCGTAAGCCTCTTTGCCGAATGCGCCGCAGCCGTAGCGGCCGGGCAGGGTGGAAATGTGCATTAAAATTCCGGATGATCTCATAAGAAAACCTTTCTTGAGGAAACTTCTTGAAAGAAGTTTCCTCAAACTCCTTCAAGAACTTTTATAAAGCAAAATGACTGCGTCATTTTGCGGGTTAGCAGACATTGGGGCACAAGAAATTTGCTCTGTTTCCGTAGGGCGGGGCCTTGTGTCCCGCCGTTCGATGGAGTTGCACCAAGGTGAAATAAGTGCGATTTGTTTCACGGCGGGAGCAAGCCCCCGCCCTACAACAGAATGCTTCAATCAGTCTGCGTAAATCGAAATGCTTTACAGCCCGCGCATAAACTCTTCGGTGAGCCGCAGCATCTCTGCCGCCGTCTCGGCTTGGCAGACCGCATCCCGATAGGACGTTGCGCCGGGCATACCTTTGCAATGATGCCCCATATGACGGCGTGCCTCTCGGATACCGATGTACTCGCCCTTATCCTCGATGAGCAGATGGATGTGCTCGATGGCAAGGAGCATCCGCTCTTCCCGGGAGGGCGGCGTGTAGGGCTTGCCGTCCCGTGCGGCGGCCAGCTCGGCGAAGAGCCAGGGATTGCCCTCGGCGGCCTGCCCGATCATCACGCCGTCCGCTCCCGTCTCGGTCAGCATTTCGGCGGCGGTTTGGGCACAGTCGATCCCTCCGTTGGCGATGACGGGCACTTTGACCGCCCTTTTCACATCGGCGATAATCTTGCGATCCACGGGGGGACGGTAGAGCTGCTCACGGGTGCGTCCGTGGACGGCGACAAGGTCGGCGCCCCCTTGCTCTGCGGCAAGGGCACATTCCACGGCGTTGATCGAATTGCTGTCCCAGCCGGCACGGATCTTCACGCTGACGGGGAGAGGAGTTGCCGATTTCACATAGCGGACGATTTTTTCGATGAGGGCGGGGTTCTTCATCAGTGCCGATCCCTCGCCGTTGCCGGTGATCTTCTTCATGGGGCAGCCCATATTGATGTCGATGCCCACGGGTGCTGCCTCGCTGGTGCATCCGTGGTAAGCACCGCGGGTGAGCAGATCGGCGGCTTCCGCCATGATCTCGGGCTCTGCACCGAAGATTTGCAAAACGACAGGACCCTCATCGGCACGAATCCGAGCGAGGGTCGCGGTTTTTTCGTCTTTGTAATGGATCGCCTTGGCCGAGATCATCTCGGACACGGTGCGGTCGCACCCCATCCGATGACATAGCACCCGAAAGGCGTGATCGGTGACTCCCGCCATGGGAGCGAGAAGGATTTCGTAGGACATAATTATCTTGGAGAAACTTTTTGAGGAAAAGATGTAATTCGGCTTTGCCGAATTACGGGAGTTTGCGGCAGTTGCCAAGACAACTGCCACAAACATCCCATTCCCAAACCCTTTCAAAAACTTTTATGAAATGCCAAACAACTGCGTTGTTTGGCGGGGGAGTGGTATAGGAGCGTATCTCCCGGATGATCGCTATACAAATAAAAGTGAGCAAGTTGCGCATAGCGCAACTTGGGGAGCTCGCAGTAGGCTTGTTATATGGGCCGAGTCTATAAGCCGGGTTCTGTAGGAGACAT
>JAFTKV010000157.1 GCA_017453085.1 Clostridia bacterium | reverse complement strand
GTATGAGGTTACCAAGCTGATGACCGGCGTATCTCACACGCAGCCCGAGGGCGAAGAATTTGCCGTGAAGGTGATGAAGCATCTCAGAGACACCACCGATCGCTGGAAGAAGGAAACCAACATCGGCTTTGCGCTCTACGGCACGCCTGCAGAGTCTCTCTGCTATCGCTTTGCCCGTATCGACAAGGAACGCTTTGGCACCATCGAGGACGTAACCGACAAGGGCTACTACACTAACTCCTATCACGTGGACGTGCGTGAGGATATTGATGCCTTCGCGAAATTCACCTTTGAAAGCCAGTTCCAGAAGATCTCCACCGGCGGATGCATCTCCTACGTTGAGGTGCCCAATATGCGCCACAATCTGGAGGCACTGGAGGACGTTGTCCGCTTTATCTACGACAACATTCAGTATGCGGAGTTCAATACCAAGTCCGACTACTGCCACGAATGCGGCTATGACGGCGAGATCATCATCAACGACGATAACGAATGGGAATGCCCCTGCTGCCACAACAAGGATCAGCGGAAGATGAACGTTACCCGTCGCACCTGCGGCTACCTGGGCGAAAACTTCTGGAACGTGGGCAAGACCAAGGAAATCAAAGCAAGAGTATTGCATCTGTAAGGATATGGGGCACTGCCCCAAACCCCGGTCAAGGAACTTTTTGAAAAAAGTTCCTTGACAATCCTCAAAAACATTTGATAAGCCCCGCAAATCCTTGCGGGGCTGCTTGCCATTTCCAGATATAATGGCAAAAAATATTTGCCGTGCAAGTAATTGCAGGGATTTATGAAAATTCTTTGTGTCGCTTTCTTATACGAAAGCGACCGGGATGCAAGGGCAGAGCCCTTGCAAAAAAGGAGAGTATTCTATGAACTATGCTACCATCAAGACCCACGACGTGGCTAACGGAACCGGCGTGCGCGTGTCTCTCTTCGTCAGTGGCTGCACACACCGCTGTAAGGGCTGTTTTAACGCTGAGGCGTGGGATTTCGACTACGGTAATCCCTATACTCCCGAGGTGGAGGAGTCGATCCTGCGGGCGCTGGAGCCCTCCTACATCAAAGGACTATCGCTGCTGGGCGGAGAGCCCTTCGAGCCGCAGAATCAGCCTGCCGTATTGAATCTGTGCCGCCGTGCAAAGGAGCTTTACCCCGATAAGACCATCTGGTGCTACACAGGCTACGATTTTGAGCGACATATTCTTGCAGGTAAGTTGGGCGATCTCGAGATCACCGACGGGCTGATCCATCTCATCGACGTGCTGGTGGACGGCTAGTTTGTCGAAGCCAAGAAGGATCTGAAGCTCCGCTTCAAGGGCTCCTCCAACCAGCGGATCATTGACGTGCAGGCATCGCTCAAAGCCGACGAAATCGTTCTGTGGGACAATTGAAAGAAGGAATAACTATGGAAATCAGAATCAAGAAGTTAAACGATACCGCCATCCTGCCCACCTACGGCTCTGCATACGCCGCAGGTGCCGACCTCTATGCGCTGCAGGGTACCGACGTGACTATCGAACCCGGTCAGACTATCCTTATTCACACCGGCATTGCGCTGGAGCTGCCCATCGGCTACGCGGGACTGATCTACGCTCGTAGCGGTCTTGCCTCCAAGAGGGGACTTGCTCCCGCCAACAAAGTAGGTGTCATCGATTGTGACTACCGCGGGGAAGTGATGGTGGCACTCCACAATCACGGCACCGCTCCCCAGACCGTCTCCGGCGGCGAGCGTATTGCCCAACTGGTGATCACCCCCTACATCACCGCTTCCTTCATCGAAGCAGATGAACTCTCCGACACCGCCCGAGGCGCAGGCGGATTCGGTTCCACTGGAACGAAATAATTGGGGCTCTGCCCCAACCCCCGGCAGGAACTTCTTGAAAGAAGTTCCTGCACCTCAAGAACTTTCAAAAAAGCCCGCAAATGCTTGCGGGCTTGGGCTATTAATTCGGAGATACTCGATGAGTTATATTAAATACTTAACATTGATTATTTGCGTGATCTGCATTTCGTTTTGTGTTGACAGCTTCAAAAATCACAAGAAAACACACGCGCTTGCATCTGCAATTGCGTCAATACTGACTTTAGCGGCAACAGTCGCTTTATTGATTACCGAACAGCAAGCTTGGATATAATCAGCGAAATAAGATAGGAGAACCCCCTATGACCGTAACCGAACGCTTTCTAAACTACATCAAGATTCACACCAAGTCCGACGATAATTCCGTTACCACACCTTCGTCCCCCTGCCAATGGGATCTTGCCCACATTCTTGCCGACGAGCTGACCGCTCTCGGCGCATCCGACGTGCGACTTTCCGATAAGGGCTACGTTTACGCAACTCTCCCTGCCACGCCCGGTGAGGAGAACGTCCCCGCACTTGGCTTCATTGCCCATATGGACACCTCTCCCGACTTCTCGGGCGAAGGAGTGAATCCGCAGATCATCCCGAACTATGATGGCTCCGACGTCACGCTGGGCGAGAGCGGACGCATCCTTCGTGTTACCGATTTCCCCCACCTGCCCACGCTGGCAGGACGTACCCTCATCACTACCGACGGTACCACGCTCCTCGGTGCGGATGACAAAGCAGGCGTTGCCGAGATCATGACGCTGGTGGAAACACTGATCAAAGAGGGAAGACCCCACGGCAAGATCTGCATCGGCTTCACGCCCGACGAAGAGGTTGGCCACGGTGCCGATCATTTTGACGTGGCAGGCTTCGGTGCAGACTATGCTTACACAGTTGACGGCGGTGAGGCTGGTGACATCGAATGGGAGAACTTCAACGCTGCAGCTGCTGTGGTGGAGATAGAGGGCTTCAACGTTCACCCGGGCTCTGCCAAGAACACGATGATCAACGCCGCACTGGTGGCAACCGAGTTTGCCGCAATGCTCCCTCCCGCTGAAACGCCCCGTCACACCGACGGTTACGAAGGCTTCTTCCACCTTTGCGATATCGAAGGTGGAGTGGAAAAAGCAAAGCTGGTTTATATCATCCGTGATCACTCGGACAGACACTTTGATTCCCGCAAGGAAACTATGAAGCAGGCTGCAAAGATTCTCAACGAGCGTTACGGGGAAGGAACTGTCAAGCTGACGATCAGCGATTCTTACCGTAATATGAAGGAAATGATCCTGCCTTGCGAGTTTATCATTGACTACGCCAAGAACGCTATTCGCAGAGTGGGACTCACTCCCGTAGAGCCTCCCATCAGAGGCGGCACAGACGGCGCACGGCTTTCCTTTATGGGACTGCCTTGTCCCAACCTCGGTACAGGCGGTTACGCCTTCCACGGACCTTATGAGCACACCACCGTAGAGGGATTGGAGAACGCTACCCGTATTCTGTTGGAGATCGTAGAAGAATTTCGTGTGAATGATGAGGAGTAATTCAAATGAGAAAACTGTTTGTCGCAATTCGTAAAGGCGAACTGGATACTGTAAAAGCATTGATCGAAAAAGATCCTATGCTTGTGTCCTCCATCGCCACTTCACCGAAAAAGGATGTCGGACAATCTACCTTGCAGGTTGCAATCAAGTCAGGCAATCTGGAGATTGCAGAGTATCTGCTGGATGCAGGAGCAGACGTGAATTTTATGGAAGCAGAGGACTGTGGAAGTGATTGGCGTATGCCTGTGGTGCAGGATGCTATTATGGCAGCAGTGATGTCTTCCCGATGGAACACAGTGCATCCAATGATGGGAATGCATATATTTGGAAGCAGTTCAAGAGCCGATCAGACTTTTCATTTGCTCAAACGTAGGATCGAGATGGGTGCTGATATTCACAAGCTGGACAGCAATGGGAACAATGGTTTGTTCCGTGCGGTGATAGATGCTGAGAATATTTTACCACAATATAATCACAATACAGGTGAAGT
>JAFTKV010000156.1 GCA_017453085.1 Clostridia bacterium | reverse complement strand
GTGAGGGGAATCGCAGAGAGCTACAGCCTGGCGGCAAGCTCGGTCGCCTGCGGAACGGCAAGTCCCAGGGCGAACAGCTCGTCAACCTTGGAAAATACCTCTCGGGGCGTTCCGGCCATCTGTACTCGTCCGTTGTCGATGACCACCACCCGATCGGCACGAACGGCTTCGTCCATGTTGTGGGTGATGAGCAGGACGGTGATTCCTCGCTCACGGTTGAGCTTTTCGATGGTAGACATCACCTCTGCCCGTCCGCGGGGATCCAGCATTGCGGTGGATTCGTCGAAGAGGATACAGTCGGGGAGCATGGCAATGACACCTGCAATGGCGATGCGCTGCTTCTGACCGCCCGACAGCTTGTGGGGCGCGTGATGAGCGTATGCGGTCATATCCACGATCTCCAGCGCTTCGTCCACGCGGCGGCGGATCTCGGAAGGCTCAATGCCCAGATTCTCGGGGCCGAAGGCTACGTCCTCCTCCACGACCGTGGCAACCAACTGATTGTCGGGGTTCTGGAAGACCATCCCCACCTTTTTGCGCAGATCGATGATCTCTTCCTCGGAAAGCTCTGCGTGAACCGGCTTTCCGTCAATGACGATCTCGCCGTCCGAGGCCTCCAGCACCAGATTCAGGAGCTTGGCAAAGGTGGATTTGCCCGAGCCGTTGCGCCCGAGAATGGCCACAAACTCGCCCTTTTCAAAGGAAAGCGACACTTCGTGGAGCACCGGCTGAGGATCGTCCTCGTCGGTATAAGTGAATGAAAGATTTTTCGTTTCAATAAATGGCATGGTTTTTCTTGGAACCCTTTCTGTAGAAAGGGTTCCAAACCTCCCAAAGACTTCTGATAGCAAAATTGCTATGCAATTTTGCGGGTAGAGATATTTTCATGACAACTTCCTGGCCGGCAAGAATTTGCCGGCTTTTATAGAAGTTTTTGGAGTTCCAAGAACCTTTTTTCAAAAAGGTTCTTGGCGGGGTGCAGGGGCGGAGTCCCTGCCGTTACCCCTCCCATCTTGCCGCGGCGCCGCAGGGGAGGGGCGCGCCGGTGACGGTAACGGGGAGACCCACCTCGTCGCAGACGGTCGTGCCGCCGAACTTGGGGGTAAGGGTGAGATTCAGGAGATAGCCCATGGTAGAGGGGGAGAGACCGGTGGTGTAGCTGTTGACTAAGAAGAACAAGGGATCGTCGGACAGCACCCTCACGCAGAGGGCGACAAACTCGTGGATGTTCTCCTCCAGCTTCCACAGCTCGCCGGTGGGGCCTCGTCCGTAGGAGGGCGGGTCCATGATCACGGCGTCGTAGCGATTGCCGCGGCGGATTTCCCGCTCCACGAACTTACGGCAGTCTTCCACGATGTAGCGGATGGGCGCGTCGGAAAGTCCCGACAGTGCGGCGTTTTCCTTTGCTTGTGCCACCATGTTCTTGGCAGCGTCCACGTGAACCACCTGCGCACCTGCTCTTGCGGCGGCAAGGGTTGCTCCGCCGGTGTAGGCGAAGAGGTTCAGTACTTTGATGGGTCGGTCGGGATTGTTCGCTTTTGCGGAACGGATCACTGAGGCAAACCAGTCCCAGTTCACCGCCTGCTCGGGGAAGAGTCCCGTGTGTTTGAAGCCCATAGGCTTGATTTTGAAGGTGAGATCCAGCGGCTCGTAGCGAAGCTGCCATTCCTCGGGCAGATTGGACTTGCCGTTCCATGCGCCGCCGCCCTTAGACGAGCGGAGATAGGATGCATCCGCACCCTTCCATAAAGGAGAGTTTGCCGCTCCCTTCCAGATGACCTGCGGATCGGGGCGGATCAGGCGATACTTGCCCCATCTCTCCAGCCGCTTGCCCTCATCGGTGTCGATGAGTTCGTATTCTTTCCAGTTTGATGCAATAAACATAGTTTTTATTTGGAACCCTTTCTGTAGAAAGGGTTCCAAACCTCCCAAAGACTTCTATTAAGCAAAATTGCAAGCAATTTTGCAGGGATTTTTATAAAGGACGCCGCCAGCCAAGGAAGTGGGGAGTCTGAGGGTTAGAGTTGCGCTATGCGCAACTCTGGTAGTTCGGCAAAGCCGAACTACAGGGAAACACTTCGGCGTCTGAGATGGTTTCGCCCCTCAGATCATTCAAATTCCGACGAAAGGAGGAATTTGTTCCTTGAGAATGAGTTAAAAAATCACTCAAACAGTCCCGTCTGTCCCTCCGATGCGGTCACGAAGGGGATCTTCAGATGCTCGTATGCCAGTCTTGTAGCGCATCTGCCGCGAGGAGTGCGGGAGAGGAATCCGATCTGCATCAGATAGGGCTCGTACACGTCCTCGATGGTGATGGCTTCCTCACCGATGGTTGCCGCCAGCGTTTCCAATCCTACGGGACCGCCACCATACAGCTTGATGATGGTCTCCAGCATCCGACGGTCGATGTTGTCAAGGCCCAGATGGTCGATCTCCAGCGCATTCAGCGCAATCTTGGCAATTTTGCGGTCGATGATTCCGTCGCCCTTGATCTGTGCGAAGTCACGGACACGTTTCAGTAGACGGTTGGCGATACGAGGCGTTCCGCGGGAGCAGGACGCGATCTGCATCGCTCCGTCGGGGGTCATAGGCAGATCCAAAATCCGTGCGCTTCGCTGGACGATGGTGGACAGATCCTCGGGAGAGTAGAGCTTCAGCTTCAGCAGCACGCCGAAACGGTCACGCAGCGGCGTGGAAAGCTGACCTGCACGGGTGGTTGCACCGATGAGGGTGAAGTGAGGGAGCTTCATACGGAAGGATCGCGCGGCGGGACCCTTGCCGATGATAATATCGATCTCGAAATCCTCCATAGCGGGGTAGAGCACCTCTTCCACGGTACGGGGGAGTCGGTGGATCTCGTCGATGAAGAGGATATCGTTCTCCTGCAGATTGGTGAGCAGTGCCACCAGATCGCCTGCCTTCTCGATAGCAGGGCCCGAGGTGATGCGGATATTCACGTTCATCTCGTTGGCGATGATGTTGGAAAGGGTGGTTTTACCCAGACCGGGAGGGCCGTAGAGCAGGACGTGGTCCAGCATCTCCCCTCTTGCGCGAGCCGCCTCGATGTAGATTTTGAGGTTTTCCTTAGCTCTCGCCTGACCGATGTACTCATCCAGCGTCTTGGGACGGAGAGATAACTCTACCTCTTGATCCGCCGACGTGTAGGACGTGTCCATTATTCTCGATTCAAATTCAGTTTCAAACTCTTGCATATCTTTTCGCAGAACCTTCTTGAATAAAACTTGTAATTCGGCAAAGCCGAATTACGTGGGAGTTCGTCGCAGTTGCTTTGCAACTGCATCGAACATCTGGTTCCGCACCTCCAAGAACTTTTGTGAAAGGCAAAAATGCGATGCAATTTTGCGGGGATAGCATACCAATTTTTGTAGGGCGGGGGCTTGCTCCCGCCGCTCACAGAGGGATTACACAAACCAAATTGTTTGTCACGGCGGGAGCAAGCCCCCGCCCTACGAGGAAGTTAGGTATTCGTCGCTTTACTTCATCAATTTCTTTAGACCATCGCGAATCAGCGTCTCCGCATCCTTGGCGGCGTCCAGCCCCTTCAGTGCGTACGCCGCCTCCTGCTTAGTATAACCAAGTACCATCAGAGCAGCCTCTGCATCGGCGAGGTTGTTTCCACCTACGGGAGCAGAGAAGAAATCGTCGCCACTGTCCTCGCCCAGAGCAGAGATATCGGCTTTCAGCTTGTCCTTGAGCTCCAAAACTACTCTTGCGGCGGATTTTGCGCCTACGCCTTGAGCTTTGGAGATAGCTTTTGCATCTCCCGTAGTTACGGCGATCGCCAGCTTTTCGGGAGTCATTACCGAGAGGATCGCCATCGCCGCTTTAGGACCGATGCCCGATACCGAGGTCAGGAGCTGGAAGGTGTTCTTCTCTTCCTCAGAGTAGAAGCCGAACAGCTCGTGAGCGTCCTCACGGATGGATAAATGGGTGTAGAGCAGAGCATTCTGACCCTCCTTGCCCGACAGCTTGCCCAGCGTGGTGGCGGATATAGTCAGCTTGTAGCCCACACCTCCCGCATCAATGACGGCGGTGGAAAGGCGGGCGAGTATCAGTTTTCCGGAAATATAGTAGTACATAAGTTCTCCTTAGGGGGCCTTCTTGAAAGAAGTCCCCCTAAAACCCCGAAGAACTTCTTATAAAGCAAAATTACTGCGTAATTTTGCGGGAATGCATTAAGTATAAACTTGCAATGGCGACAGCCAAGGAAGTGGGTGGTGGAGTCTGAGGAGGAGGGAGGAGTTGCGCTGTGCGCAACTCCCGTAGTTCGCCAATGGCGAACTACATTAAACATTCGGCGTCTGAGATGGTTTCTCCCTCCTCCTCAGTTTGCAATTCGGCTCAGCCGAATTGCTTCCTTAGACTACTAACAAATCCCCCTCAACAGAAAAAGGACGGCTTT